>NZ_JADBGG010000035.1 GCF_014873765.1 Desulfomicrobium macestii
CCTGACCATGGCAGATTCCTCCGGGAGTTGTGGTTTGGTGGTACAACCCACATATGCCATGGTCTTTCTTTTTGCTGAAGATCCCGCACACTACCAGTATATGGATTTGGTTGGAATGTTGGACGCTGTGGCAGCCCGGGAAACCGGGCTTTTTTGCGCTTGGTGGTCCGACAGGAGTTTCAACAAACCATCCTGGTCCGCCTTTTTTCCTTCATGATTCCGCGCGCTCGCTTACACGAAAGGCGCAGGATTTTTCAGGCCGAGGGGTGCAGAAAAAAAAGAAATTTTCGACCAACAAGTGGTGCAAAGCTGATCCCCGTGCGGGGAATGGTGCCGGGAAGGATATTTTGGAAAAGAAAAAGGGTCTGGATTGTTATATCCAAACCCTTGATTTCTTTGGTGGAGATGAGGAGGATCGAACTCCTGGCCTCTGCATTGCGAACGCAGCGCTCTCCCAGCTGAGCTACATCCCCTGACGTGGGAAGCCTGATATGGGGTCCGGGGCCTGTTGTCAACAGGGCTGGCGGACTTGGTTCTGAAATGTCCTAAATCAGGTAGCTTTGCAGGACCATTCCCTGTGGCACCGGGGCCTTGTCCTGGTAGATATCCCAGTATGTCTGCCGGGCGCGGCCCAAGGCCTGATACAGGGGGTGGTCCGTCTGGGCGCGCATTTGGGCGCAGGGCGCGTTGTTTTCATCGACCATGACCAGCCGCTCGGCGCGGTTCAGGATGCCCGCCGTGCCGATGGAGGCGATGGCCGCGATTTCCCCGGCTTCGGCCCGGGCCATGAGTTCGCCGTAGGTCATGTCACGCTCGTCGACCGTAATCCCGGATTCGCGCAGGATGGCGCAGATGCCCTGGATGGTGACCGAGGGCAGGATGAGCGGGCTTTCGGGAATCTTGACCACGGAACCATTGGTCAGCGCGATGAGGCAGCACGAGGAGTCCCACTCAGTGACGCGGCGGTCGCGCAGGGGCAGGTCCAGCCGGTCGTCCAGAAACAGGGCCGAGGTTGCTTCGGGCAGGATGGTTCGAGCTTCGTCCACGGCCTTGACGCTCAGGAGATAATTGACTCCGAGCTTCAGGTTGCCCGTGCCGTTGGCGCCTACTGCACGCACCAGTCCCGGCACGACCACGCCGCTGAAGGGTTCGCCCATGTAGCGGTCGTAGGTGCAGGTGACCATGCGGATGGAAGGGCTTTCGGGAAAGGTTACGCCGATGGACTGGGACTCGTCCACGGTGAAGGGGCGCAGATAGCCCTGCCCGCCGGATTCGCCCATGTAGTGGATGAACTCGGCCAGTTCCGGGCTGCGCAGGTAGTGCAGGATCATGGCCTCCAGTTCCTCTTCCGAGGGCACCAGGACCTGCTGGGCCGCGCCCAGGTTGAAGGAGATGGAGCGGCGAAAACGCTGCAGGTTCTTATGCAGGTTCAGAAACTGGACATGCAGGCTGCCGTCCTCGGCCGGGCCGATGAAGTAGCGGATGCCCTCGAAGGCCAGGCAGAGCCCGTAATGAATGGAGCGGGACACCGCCGGGACCTTGTCCGCCATGGGGAGCATGGCGAGGGACTTGCCCTGGAGCAGGTAGCGTGACTGGAAATCAGCCCATTTGGTGCCTTCAAAACCGGCCATGGGTCCTCCCGTGGGATGGTGAATGGTTTATTGTTGAGCCCGCGGGGACGTGCGCCCAGGGACTTGTGCCAGACTTGGGCCGGTCATGATCCGACCCTTTGCGCGGCCTTGGGGCCGGGGCCGCCCGCGACGTAGGTGTGCAGGGGAAGTTCGCTGTCCGGGCAGTCGCAGCGGTCCAGGATGGGGGTCAGAAACCCCCAGCACAGCTCCACGGCGTCCTGCCGCCAGAAAAGAGTCTGGTCGCCGGTGATGCAATCCATCAGCACCTTGGCGTAATCGTCCAGACGGCCAAGGCCCGAGCCCGCGCCGTAGGAGAACTCCATGGACTGACCTTGCAGGCAGAGCGTTGATCCCTGACCCTTGGTCTGCACCTCCAGCCGGACCACTTCATCCGGATGGATGCCGATGACCAGACGGTTGGGAGGGATGATTTCATCCTTGGACTTGCGAAACATGGAGACGGGCACGCTCTTGAACTGCACCGTGATCTCGGTGTGTTTGGCCTCGAGCCGTTTGCCCGAGCAGAGGTGGAACGGCACGCCCTGCCAGCGCCAGTTGTCCAGATAGACCTTGAGCCAGGCAAAGGTCGGTGTGGTCGAGTCCGGCCGCACGCCCGGTTCCTGCAAGTATCCCGGCACGGCCTCGCCGCCCGACATGCCCGGCCCGTATTGCCCCAGGATCAGTTGTTCATCCAGACGCTCCAGATCGAGCGGGCGCAGGGCCCGGAAGACCTTGGAGCGCTCGTCGCGGACCAGTTCGGCCTCGAATATGGACGGCGGCTCCATGGCGCACAGCGACAGGAGCATCATCATGTGGTTCTGGAACATGTCCCTGAGCACCCCGGCCTGCTCGTAGAAACCGGCGCGGTGGCCGATGCCGAGGGTTTCGGCGGCGGTGATGCGGATGTGGTCGATGTAGCGGCGGTTCCAGACCGGCTCGAAGAGGGCGTTGGCGAAGCGCAGCAGCAGGACGTTCTGCACGGTCTCCTTGGCCATGTAGTGATCGATGCGGAAGATCTGGCGCTCGCTGAAATAGCGGTGCAGCACCGTGTCCAGCTCCCTGGCCGTGGGCAGGTCGCGGCCGAAGGGTTTTTCCACGACGATGCGCACGCTCGTGTCCTCGCTCTCCCGTCCAAGGTCCGCCTCGCCGAGCATGGTGGCCAGGGGGATGTAGGCGTTCGGGGGAACGGCCAGGTAGAAGAGCCGGTTTTTCGGCGTCTCGCGGTCAAGGTCGCCGAGGGCCATGCTCAGGGTGTAGCCCGATTCGGGCTCGTCGGGGTCCAGGCGCAGGTAGCGGACCCGGGGCACGAGGTCGGCCAGGCAGGACGGGGGAATGGCATGGGCGAGTTTTTCGCCGATCAGGTTCGAGTACTCATCCGCGCTCAAATCCGTGCGTCCCACGGCCAGGATGCGCGTGTCGTGGCTGAGCAGCCCGTTCTGGCAGAGGGAGGCCAGGGCCGGGAAGATCTTGCGCATGGCCAGGTCTCCGGTGGCGCCGAAGATGACCAGATTGACCGGAGCGGCCTGGGACGCGGTGGGACATGAAGATGTGGCGGTCATGAGGCTCCCGGGGCGGTGAGAAGGTTTGCAGCGATCAGAAATATCAGGACGAAGCCAAAAGGCAAGCCCCTGTTCCCTTGCCGCCTGAGCCCGCCCCGGGCTTTTTTTCAGCGGAAAAAGAGGGCAACGCCGGCCAGGGTGACCAGGGCGCCGACGAGGCTGCGCCGGGAGACCTTGTGTCCGGTCACGACCGCAAGCCCAAGAGCGAAAAGGGGGCTGACCGAGATGAGGGTCTGGGCGATGGCCGCGTCGGTCAGCTTGAGGGCGGCCTGTTGCAGCCAGATGCCAAGGAACGTGCCCAGAAAGACGGCCAGGGTGAAGAACGCCCATCCGTTTCGGGCCGTGCCGATGGAGCGCCAGCATTCACGGCGCAGGACTATCTCGGGTTTCAGGATCGGGAGCAGGGTCCACAGCACCAGGCTGGCCGCGGCCAGACGGATCAGGGCGGCCCAGAGGGGGGTGATGTCGGTTGCGACCATGACCTGCCGGGACATGACCATGCCGGTGGCCTGACACAGGGCGGCCAGGGTGGCGAAGCCCAGGCCCGGCAGGTTCAGGCTCTTCTGCTGGGGTTGATGTTCCGTGACCACCCAGAGGATGCCGCTCATGGTCAGGAAGATTCCCGCCCAGGCCCAGAATCCGATGGCCTCGTGCAGGAAGCAGAGGGCCAGGACGCCGGTCAGCGGCGGAGCCAGGGATTCGATCAGGAGGGTCTGGCTGGGGCCGACGCGCTTTATGGCCGAAAAATAGGCGCTGTCGCCGATGCTGATGCCGACGATTCCGCTGCCCGCCAGCCACAGCCACTGCGACGTCGAGAGGGTGGGGGGCGCATCGCCAAGGACGACAATGGTCACGGTCAGCATGGCCACGGCGATGCTGCCCTTGATCAGGTTCAGGAACAGCGCCGGGGCCTTGTTGCCGGTGCGGGCGTAGATGATGGTGGCCACGGCCCAGATGAAAGCGGCCGAAAGGGCCGCGACCTCGCCTGCAAACGGGATGGTCGTCACGCCTGGGGGAGAAACGAGGTCTGGTTGGCGAAGAAGAATTTTGTGTCGAAGGGGCCAAAGCTGCCCGTTTCGGCCATGAGGGTGAAGTACTCGACCCGGCCGTAGCGGCGGGTCAGGTGCGGTCGCACGCCCATGCGCTCATAGTAGTCGGCCTTGGCGATCGGGCGTTCGCTCTCCGTCAGGTCATAGACCGCGTCCTCGACTTCGGCCCAGGCGTGGACCACATATCCCGCATCGCCGGGGATCCAGGCGTGGACAACCTCGGCCAGTTCGCTTTCGCTGCAGATTTCCATGGCCGCCGCAAAAGATTGTTCCTTGAAATGCATGTTCACTCCTTGGTGATAGTGTCCATGAGGGCCGCGCCCAGGGCGTTGCCGACCTCGTAATGTTCTGGAAAGACTGCTTCGGTGCCAAGGCGCGCGGCCACTTCCGGCAAGAGGAACGGTGCTGCCGCGCCGATGCCGATGATCCGGGGGCGAACCCTGATCGTGATGTCCAGGAGCGCGCTTTGCTCGGGCTGTTCAAAAAAATGGGCCAGGGCCGGTCCGACTTCCCGGTTGCCGAGGGCGCACAGGATGGTGGTGGCGATGGTTGCGTGGGCCTTTTCGAGCACCTGATCGCAGAACGCTTCCGGCGAGAGGTTCAGCAGCGCGGCCAGCACGCCTGCCCCTTCCATGGCGGGCCTTGGGTCGCCAAGGTCCAGGCGTCCGAGCACATGCAGGGCGTCCGTGGGCGTGAATCCGCAGGTGATGACCCGCCTTGCGGCCTGGAGTCTGGCGATGGCCTTCTCCAGGCTCGATTCGGCCAGCGCCAGCTCCCGGCGCAGGCGCATGGGCGTGGCCGGGCCATGTTCGGCGAGCCAGCGCAGGATCTGGTCGTCCCCGGGTTCGATGCCCGGAGCTAGCTGCACGCACTGGGCGCAGAGGTCCGCGCCGAGCCAGGCTTCGGGGTGCGTGACGGATGCCAGGGCCGGCCCGTCGAGATGCAGGTGGATCTGGGACAGCGGCACGACCCGGGCCGGGCCAAGGCTCAGGCGGCCATTTTCGACGCGCGTCAGGCTGTCGCCGCCAAGGCCCACGGTGTACATCTCCACGGCCCGCACGTGCGTGCGCCAGGAACCGATGGTCATGCCTTCCTCGCGGACCACGGGGCGGCCTTCCCTGATGAGGGTGATGTCCGTCGTGGTGCCGCCCACGTCCACGATGAGCGCCGTCTCGCCCGCCGCGGCGTGGCCGCCGAACAGGGCGGTGGCCGCCGGACCGCTGGCCACAGTGGCCGAGGAGTTGCGTACGGCATCGGGCAGGTCCATGCTCTGGCAGTCCCCGCGCACGATGCGCACCGGGCAGGACAGCCCGAGGCGCTCCATGGACCGGGCGATGCCGCGCAGGAAGTCCTGCATGACGGGCAGCAGCCTGGCGTTGAGGACGGCCGTGGCCGCGCGTTCCTCCATGCCCGGGCGGGTGCTGGCCTGGTGGGAGCAGAACACGGGCCTTTGGTCCATGAGTTCGATGGCCTTGGCCGCGACCAGTTCGTGGGTCGGGTCCTCGAAGGCGAGCATGGCGCAGACGGCGTAGGCGTCAACGCGGCCCTTCATGGCGGCGATGCCCTGGATCAGAAAATCCATGCCCAAGGGTTCGGCTTCGACCCCCCGGGCCTTGTGGCCGCCGGGGATGAAGCGCATGTCCGCCGCCGGGATGTGCAGTCGTTTGTCGTGCCCGATGACGAAGAGTCCGACCTCCGCGCCCTTGTCTTCCACCAGGGCGTTGGTGGCCAGGGTCGTGGACACGGTCACGAGTTCGATTGTTTCCGGATTTGCGCCCGAGGCCAGGAGCACCTTCTCCAGGCTCCGGCCGATGGCCAGGGCCGGGTCGTGGGGGGTGGTCGGGGTCTTCACGCCGGCCAGAACCCGGCCGGACGAGCGGTCGAGAACTACCGCATCCGTGTAGGTGCCGCCGGTGTCGATGCCGATGACGCAGGCTGGTGGGGACATGGGAATTTCCTTTCTCCGGGGATGATCCTTCAGACGCGATTGCCTTAAGTATTTCCGGCGGTCCCGTCCAGTGGAACGGGGCGGCCGCCGGATGATGCGCGTCATGTCACGGGGGCGCATGTTGCGGGGAGCAGCGGTTTTTTTGTCACGTTCAGCCGCTTATGGTTGTATCCTCCCGCAAAATATGCCAGCAGGAGGATGGTCAAGATTCATGTCGCGGAATCGCCGCGCTCATGGGAAACCAAGGAGATATTCGTGCACGAAGAACTGCATTTGATCATGGGAGGGGAGGCCGGTCAGGGTCTGGATACCGTGTCCGGGCTGCTCGTGAAGGCCGTGGTCCGCTCGGGCAGACATCTGCTCGGGGCCCAGCATGTCATGTCCCGGGTGCGGGGCGGTCACAACAATTTTCGCCTGCGCATCGGTTCGCGTCCCGTACAGGGACCGCCGGACACCTTTCACCTGCTGGCGGCCATGAGCCAGGAAAGCGTGGATCTGCACAAGGACAAGCTCAAGGACCCGGGCATCATCCTGGTCGACGCGGCTTGGGAACTGCCTGCCGGTCCCGGCATGGTGCCCATCCCCTTTGCGGAGCTCGCGTCGCGTCCCGTGTTCCGCAACGTGGCCTTGCTTGGCGTGATCGGTGCCATGCTTGGCCTTGAGGCGTCCCTGTTCGAGGAACAGCTGAAGGAAGAGTTCAGTGCCAAGGGGGACAAGATCGTCTCCAGCAATCTGGACGTGCTGGCGTCTTCCATGAAGTGGGCCGCCGAAAACGCACCGAGCCTGCCCCTGCCCAAGGCCGATGACGCGATCAAGATGCTCAGCATGGATGGCAACCAGGCCATCGTCCTTGGCGCGCTGGCCGCCGGCGTGCGGTTTTGCGGATATTACCCCATGTCCCCGGCGACTTCCATCGCCGAAGGTCTGGTGCATGCCGCCGTCGAGATGGGTGTCGTGGTGGAGCAGGCCGAGGACGAGATCGCGGCCGCGAACATGGCGCTCGGCGCATCCTATGCAGGAGCGCGGAGCATCGTGCCCACCTCGGGCGGCGGGTTCGCCCTCATGACCGAGGCGGTGAGCCTGGCCGGAGTCTCGGAGACACCCGTGGTATTTGCCGTGATCCAGCGCCCCGGCCCGGCCACGGGCCTGGCCACGCGCACGGAGCAGGCTGACCTGGATCTGGTGCTCTACGCCGGTCACGGCGAATTTCCGCGCGCCATCCTGGCTCCGGCCACGCTGGAGGATTGCTTTTATCTGACCCACAAGGCCTTCGATCTGGCCGAAAAGAGCCAGGGGCCGGTGTTCGTACTCTCGGATCAGTATCTGGCCAGTGCCGCGCGCTCGGTCGCCCCCTTCGATCTGGATGGACTTGCGCCTATCGCGACTCCCGACCTCGGTGACACCGACCCCGGGAACTACCGCCGCTACAACTGGGACGGGCCCATCTCCCCCCGGCGCATTCCCGGGCATGGAGAGAGCCTGGTCCTGGCCGACTCCCACGAGCACAACGAGACCGGGAACATCATCGAGGACGGGGGCATCCGCGTGCGCATGCAGGACAAGCGCCAGGCCAAGATGGCCACGCTTCTTGCCGAAGTGCTGCCGCCTGAATTTTCCGGCGACGAGGACCCGGATCTCCTGCTGGTCGGCTGGGGATCCTCCTGCGAGGTGCTGCGCGAAGTGACCGCGAAACTGCGCGACGACGGGACCAGGGCCGCCTGCCTGTGTTTCACCCAGGTCTGGCCGCTGCTCCCGGATACCTTCATGCCGCGCCTTGAGGCGGCAGGAACCGTCGTGGCCGTGGAAGGCAACAGTACCGCCCAGTTCGCGGGCCTGCTGCGCAAGACCACGGGTTTTCACATTCAAGACACCGTTCTGCGCTATGACGGCCGGACCCTGACGGCCGGGTTCGTCATGGAGCGGCTGCGGCCCATCCTGGAGGCTTTATGATCGACACCAAGACCTACGGCGAATTCAAGACCAGCTGGTGCCCCGGCTGCGGCAACCACGACGTGCTCGTGGCCGTCAAGGAAGCCCTGGCCGGTCAGGGCATTCTGCCGCATCAGTTCGTGATGGTCTCCGGCATCGGTCAGGCGGCCAAGATCGTGCACTATCTCAAGTGCAACGGTTTCAACGGGCTGCACGGCCGTGCACTGTCCCCGGCCCAGGCCGTGAAACTGGTCAACCCGGAAATGACCGTGCTGGTGGAGTCGGGCGACGGCTGCACCTACGGCGAGGGCGGCAATCATTTTCTGGCCGCCATCCGGCGCAACGTGAACATCACGCTGATCGTCCATGACAATCAGATCTACGGCCTGACCAAGGGCCAGTCGAGCCCCACGACCATGACCGGGCACGTGACCAAGAACAATCCTCTGGGCGTTTTCGATCAGCCCTTCAACCCCGTGGCCGTGGCCGTGGCCATGCGCGCGGGCTTCGTGGCCAGGACCTTCTCCGGCTTTCACGAGCACGCCGTGCAGACCATCGTGCAGGCCATGCGGCATCCGGGCTTCGCCTTGGTGGACATGCACTCGCCCTGCATATCCTTCAACAAGGTCAACACCTTTGCCTGGTACAAGGCCAGGTGCAAGGAAGTCAGCCACGATCCCGGGGACTGGGCCTCCGCCATGACCGTGGCCGCGACGTTCGGCGAGGAGATCCCCATCGGCGTGCTCTTTCGCGAGGAGCGGCCCTCCAAGGACGCGCAGCTTCCGCAGTGTGCAGACGGGGCCCTGTATCGCAAGACCGTGGACATGGAGGCCGTGAAGCGGCGCATGTTCGCCCACGCCTGACCCGCAGGGGCGTCTTGCCAAGTGACGGGCATACGGGTAGGGCCACAAAAAAAACGAAGGAGAATTCCATGGCCAAAGCACGTGCCCGTCACATTCTGGTGGCAACCGAAGAGGTTTGCCAGGCTCTGAAAACGAAAATCACGGAAGAGGGCGGAGATTTCGCCGAGATCGCCCGCAATTATTCACAGTGCCCGTCCGGCAAGCGCGGCGGCGATCTGGGCTCGTTCGGTCCCGGCCAGATGGTTCCGGAATTCGACCAGGTTTGCTTCAACGAGGCCGTCGGCGTCGTGCACGGACCGGTCAAGACCCAGTTCGGCTTTCACCTGGTGGAAGTGACCGAGCGCTCCTGAAGGGACAGGGCGCCAAGCCTGTCTGTGAAAACCGGGCTGCTTGGTGGTCCGGTTTTTTTTGAGGAAGCGAATGGGAGAATGGGACCTATGGGACCTATGGGACACATGGGACGTATGGGTTCTTTCTTCAAACATAGGTCCCATACGTCCCATACGACCCATTCTTTTTTTAAGAGGAACTCCATGGAAGACCATATCCGCTTTGACGCCGAGGCCTGCACCCTGCTGCTTCTCGACCAGCGCAAGCTGCCTCTGATCGAGGAAACCTTTGCCTGCCGCACTGTCGAGGACGTCGTCTTCGCGCTGCAGACCATGGTCGTGCGCGGGGCGCCCGCCATCGGCGTCAGCGCCGCCTACGGGTGCCGCATTGCGCTCAGGCAGGCCATGGCCGCCGGAGCCTATTGGCGCAATGAGCTTGAGCGACTGCTCTCGATGCTGGCCCAGGCGCGGCCCACGGCGGTCAATCTGGCCTGGGCCGTCGGCGTCATGCGCGAGGCCGGAGCCGGCATCCAGGATCCGCGCGAGCTTGGCGAGGTCTGGTTGGCCCTGGCCATGAAGATCCACGCCGAGGACATCGCCATGAACAAGGCCATGGGCCGATTCGGCGGAGCCCTGCTTGCCGACGGCGACACGGTCATGACCCACTGCAACGCCGGAGCGCTGGCCACGGCGGGTTACGGCACCGCCCTTGGCGTGATTCGCGGCGCGGTGGACATGGGCAAGAAGATTTCCGTCATCGCCAACGAGACCCGGCCCTTCCTGCAGGGCGCCAGGCTGACCGCCTACGAACTGCACAAGGACGGCATCCCGGTCACCGTGGCCTGCGACAACGCCTGCTCGCTGCTCATGAAGCGCGGGCTGGTGGACAAGGTCGTGGTCGGCGCGGACCGCATCGTGGCCAATGGCGACGTGGCCAACAAGATCGGGACCTCCGGCGTGGCCATTCTGGCCCGCCACTACGGTATCCCCTTCTACGTGGCCGCGCCCAGCTCCACCTTCGATCTGGGCACGCCGGACGGCAGCCTCATCCCCATCGAGGACCGCACGCCGCTGGAAGTGACCCACGTCGGCGACACCCGGATCACGCCCGAAGGGGTCCCGGTTTTCAATTACGCTTTTGATGTCACCGATCATTCCCTGATCACGGGCATCATCACTGAACGCGGGGTTCTTTCCCCGCCCTACACATCGAGCATCGCCGAGATCATCGGCCAGGAACGCAGACCATGAACCAGTTTCTTCCCATGGTGGCCCTCATCGGGCGTCCCAACGTGGGCAAATCCACTCTTTTCAACCGTCTCATCAAGAGGCGGGTCTCCATCACCCACGACATGGCCGGAGTGACCCGGGACAGCATTTTCAGCGAGGTGCGCGGAGAAACGCGTTCGTACATGCTGGTCGACACCGGTGGCCTGGTCCCCGATTCCAGCGACGAGATCGAGATCAGCATCTTCGAGCAGGCCCGGGAGGCCATGGCCGGGGCGGACCTCATACTGTTCATTGTCGACGGCCGGACCGGGCTGCATCCCCAGGACGAACAGGTCGGGCAGTATCTGCGCCAGAGCGGCAAGGAAGTGCGCGTCATCGTCAACAAGGTCGATGGTCCCGAGCAGGAAGAGACCATGGCGGCCGATTTCTATGGTCTGGGCTTCCCGCTGGACTGCGTGTCCGCGTCCCATGGTTTCGGCATGGGCGACCTGCGGGAGATGATCGAGGAAGTCCTGCCCAAGGCCGACGCGCAGGAGCTGGAAGGCGGACACGCCCAGGGCGGGCTCAAGGTCGCTCTCTTGGGCCGTCCCAATGCGGGCAAGTCCTCGACCATCAACGCGCTTCTCGGTCAGAAGCGGCTCATGGTCAGCGCCGAGGCCGGCACCACCCGCGACTGCGTGGACGTGACCGTGCAGCGCGGCGGCAAGACGTACACGTTTGTCGACACCGCAGGGGTGCGCCGCAAGTCCAAGGTCACGGATTCCCTGGAATATTTCAGCGTCGTGCATTCCATGCAAGCCGCCAAGCAGGCCGATGTGGTGGTCCTGGTGCTCGACATCATGGACGGCGTGGTCGGTCAGGACAAGCGCCTTCTGTCCTTTCTGGACACGGAGAAGATCCCCTTCGTCATCGTCGTCAACAAGATCGACCTTCTGACCAAGGACCAGCTGGCCAAGACCAAGAAGGACCTGGTGGACGAGTTCGCTTTCTGCGCCCATGTGCCGGTGCTGTATTCCTCGTCCGTCTCCATGGCCGGGCTGGGCGGTCTTTTGCCCCTGATCGAGAAGCTCTGGGAGCAGTGCGGCCAGCGCGTGACCACGGGCGAACTCAACCGGCTGGTCAAGATGGTCACCGAGCGGCATCAGCCACCGGTCATGGGCGGCCGCCGGGGCAAGATCTACTACATGACCCAGGCCGACTCCCGTCCTCCTACCTTCGTGTTTTTCGTCAACGACGCGAAGCTCTTTCACGGCAGCTACGTACGCTACCTGGAAAATCAGCTGCGCAAGGTCTTCCGCATGGACAAGACGCCCATCCGCATGGTTTTCCGCTCCAGCCACGACAACGAAAAAGGCAAGTAGGACAGGGCTCTCTTGACCGGGCTTTGGCCATGTCCTAGTGTCCCCCCACGCCTTGGAGCTCGCGTTCCGGGCCCAAAAAAGACGCCCATATCGAGGAGGATGTATGGTACAGAAAGCTGACAAGATCTGGTTCGACGGAAAGCTCGTGCCCTGGGACGAGGCACAGGTTCACGTCCTGACGCACACTCTGCACTACGGTGTGGGCGTGTTCGAGGGTATCCGCTGCTACGTCTGCTCCGACGGGAGTTCGGCCGTATTTCGTCTGCAGGAACACGTCGAAAGGCTTTTTTTGTCGGCCAAGATCAATGAGATGGTCATCCCCTTCACCCAGGAGCAGATTTTCGATGCCATCATCGAGACCCTGAAGGCCAACCGTCAGCCCGAGGGTTACGTTCGGCCCCTGTGCTTCATCGGTGCTGGCGCCATGGGCGTCTTCCCCGGCGACAATCCGATCCAGACCATCATCGCCACCTGGCCGTGGGGCGCGTATCTTGGGGCCGAAGCCCTGGAGAAGGGCATCCGCATCAAGACCTCGACCTTCACCAGGCATCACGTCAACGTCATGATGACCAAGGCCAAGACCTGCGGCAACTACGTCAATTCCGTGCTGGCCAAGCGCGAGGCTCTGGCCGACGGCTACCACGAGGCCCTCATGCTCGATGCTGAAGGCTACGTGTCCGAGGCCACCGGAGAGAACATCTTCATGGTCAGAAACGGCGTGATCAAGACTCCGCCGCTGGGTTCCATCCTGGCCGGCATCACCCGTGAGACGCTCATGATCCTGGCCGAAGACCTCGGCTATACCGTCGTCGAGGACCGTTTCACCCGTGACGAATTGTACTGCGCCGACGAAGCCTTCTTCACCGGCACGGCGGCCGAGGTCACGCCCATCCGCGAGATCGACCGCCGGACCATCGGCGAGGGCAGTCGCGGCCCGGTTACGGCGGCCTTGCAGGACGCCTATTTCAAGCTGCTGCGCGGCGACAATCCGAAGTACGGAAAGTGGCTGGCCCGTTACACGATCTAGGCTTTTTCCGATCCTTGAGCGCATGCCGGGTTCCGCCCTGCGGGACCCGGCGTTCCATGAACTTTTGCACCCCCACCACGCACCATGAGTCAGGAAAGCCTTACCGCCCGTTACCGCCCTCAGAGTTTTGCAGAAGTGGCCGGCCAGGACGCTGTCAAGCGCATCCTCTCCCGGGCTGCGTCCACCGGACGGGTCGCGCCGGCCTATCTGTTCAGCGGGACGCGCGGGGTGGGCAAGACCACCCTGGCCCGCATTTTCGCCAAGGCCCTGAACTGCCTGAACGGCCCCGCCCTTGAGCCCTGCAACCAGTGCCCGATCTGCCGCCAGATCACCCTGGGTTCGGCCGTGGACGTGGTCGAGATCGACGGTGCTTCCAACACCGGCGTCGACAATGTCCGCCGCCTCAAGGAAGACGTGGGCTACGCGCCGCTCGAGTGCCGCTACAAGGTCATCATCATCGACGAAGCGCACATGCTCTCCAAGCAGGCCTTTAATGCGCTCCTTAAAACCCTTGAAGAGCCTCCGGGCCATGTGACCTTTATCATGGCCACCACGGAGCCGGAAAAATTTCCCCAGACCATCATCAGCCGTTGCCAGCATTTCGTCTTCAAGCGTCTGCCCCAGGCCGAACTGGTGCGGCATCTGGACGGCGTGCTCACCCGTGAATCCATGCCTGCCGAGCCTTCCGCCGTGACCCTCATCGCCCGGCGCGGGGCCGGATCGGTCCGAGACGGCATGTCGCTTTTGGGCCAGGTCATGGCCCTGGGTTCCGATTCTCTGACCCTGGACGACGTGCGCGAGGTGCTGGGCCTGGCCGGTGGCGAGGTTTTCGTGCGCCTGATCGAATGCGTGCAGTCCCGCGATTTGCAGGGCCTGCACGCCCTGCTGACCCAGATCCTGGATCAGGGCGTGGACCTGGGCTTTTTCCTGCGCGAGCTGGCCGGTTGCTGGCGCAATCTTTTCCTGCTGCATCAGATGGGCGACGCCGCGCGGAGCATCATCGACCTTCCGGCCGAGGAAGTGGACATCTGGGCCTCCGTCGCGCCCGGATTTTCCCTCGGGCATTTGCATGCGGCCTGGCAGATGACCATGGACAGCCAGCGCAAGGTGCTGACCAGCATGGAGCCTGCCCTGGCCCTGGAGCTTTTGCTGCTCAATCTGGCGTGCCTGCCGGACCTGTTGGCCATGGGCGCCGGAGAAGCCCGGCCCGGCGGCGATTCCGGTCGCGGAGCGGCCCCCGGCCGTCCCGCCCCGCCCCGGCCCGTGACCCCGACTGCCGCGCCCCGTGCGCCAGGCAACGCCGCGCCCCGGCCGGTTTCGGCATCTGCCGCCCCAACCCAGGCCGCGCCTGCCGCCCAGGCCGCGCCTGCCGCCCAGCCAGCGCCCGTCGCACCGGCCGGACCTGCGCGAACGGGTTCGCAGTCTTTCGAATCGTCCAGGGCTATGTCACGGCCCGCGGCGTCCGGGGCGTTTGCCCCGGCTTCAGGGCCGGACATGTCGTTGCGGGAAGCGCAGGCGGATTTCAAGAGCCGGGCCGATGGCCCGGGCGCGGTTCCGCCCATGTCCTCGACGCAGGCTCCGTCTGTCGCAAAGGCCGCGCCTGCCGCACAGGCCGCGCCTGTCGGGCCCAAGAGCTGGGATGGCTTCGTGGCCTTTTGCTCCAAACGCGCGGAGGGGGCAAAGCCTCTGCCGGGGCTCGACAAGGCGCAAGGGGAGCTTCGGGGATCGGAGCTGGTGATGACGAGCCGGCACATCTTTCTGTGCGACCGTCTCAAGGCCAGCATGCCCTTGCTGACGGAAGCGGCGCGCGCCTACTTCGGTCCGGGAGTGACGCTGCGGGTTGATGCTCCGGCGGAGTCGGTGCGCAAGACCCGCACGGAGCTGCGCGAGATGGCGCTGGTCGATCCCGTTGTGCGGGAGGCTCAGGAAAAATTTCAGGCCCGGATCGTCGAGGTCCGGCCCCTATCAAACGGAAATTCCAAGGAGAGCGAGATATGAACGAACTTATCAGACAGGCGCAGATGATGCAGAAGAAAATGCTGCGCACTCAGGAAGAGATAGGCAAGAAGGAAGTGGAGACCAGCGTGGGCGGCGGCATGGTCACGGTCAAGGCGACCTGTGCCGGCGAGATTCTGTCCGTGGTCATCGACCCGGCCGTGCTCGAGGACGTGGACATGCTTCAGGACATGGTCCTGTCGGCCGTCAACGAAGTCCTGAAGAAGGGCAAGGACCTGATGCAGGGCGAGATGGCCCAGATCACCGGCGGGATGAAGATTCCCGGTCTTTTCTAGGGAGCCCGGGTGCAGCGTCTTCCTTCCCCTTTGCAAAAGATCGTCGATCAGTTTTCGGCCCTGCCCGGTGTGGGGCCCAAAAGTGCCTTGCGCATGGCCCTGACTCTGCTCAAATGGCCCGAGGAGTCCGTGCGCTCCTTCGGCCGTGACATCGAGGGCCTGCGCAGCGCCCTGCACATCTGCTCTCGCTGTCATGGGCTGGCCGACAGCGACCCCTGCCATCTCTGCACGGACCCCGCGAGGACGCCGGAGCAGCTCTGCCTGGTTTCGGAGTGGGACAGCCTCATGGTCATGGAGGAATCGGGCATATTCAAGGGCCGCTATCTGATCCTGGGCGGCCTGTTGTCCCCGCTGGACGGGATCGATGCCAGGGCCCTCGAACTGGACAGCCTTGAATCCATCCTGCGTGAAGGGCAGGTGCGCGAAGTCATTCTGGCCCTGGGTTCGACCATGGAGGCCGAAGCCACGGGCTCCTACGTGCACAACCTGCTGACGCGCGGCTTTCCGAACGTGTCCGTGACCCGTCTGGCCCAGGGCATCCCGCTGGGTTCGGAACTCAAGTACGTGGACCGCGAAACCCTGAAACAGTCCCTCAAGCACAGGCAGTCCCTGTAGCCCCATGAGCACCATTTCGGGCGAAGTCGTCACCGTCGTCTACCACAATCCTGAAAACGGCTACGTCATCGCGCGCGTGGATTCTCCGTCCGAACCCGGCCAGATCAACGTGGTCGGGCTTCTGGGCGACGTGGCTCCGGGCGAATCCCTGCGCATGTCGGGCGAGTGGGTCGAGCACCCCAAGTTCGGGCGGCAGTTCAAGGCCGATACCTGCGAACATCTTCTGCCCGCGTCCATAAACGGCATTCGCCGCTTTCTGGGCTCCGGGGCGATCAAGGGCATCGGCGAGAAGACCGCCGACCGCATGATCAGCCGTTTCGGCAGCCAGATTCTCGACATCATGGATTCGGATCCCGAGCAGCTTCTTGAAGTGGAGGGCATCGGCCCGGCCAAGCTCAGGACCATCATTTCATCCTGGCAGGAGAAGCGCGAGGTGCGCGGGCTCATGCTTTTCCTGCAGACTCACGGAGTGGCCACGACCTTCGCCCACCGGATTTTCCGCCATTACGGGGTGAACGCCGTGCAGCGTCTGCGCGCCAATCCATACGATCTGGCCTATGACATCCATGGCATCGGTTTTCGCACCGCCGACGAGGTGGCGCTCAAACTCGGCTTTGCCGAGGACGCGCCGCAGCGTCTGGAGGCCGGGGTGGAGTATTGCCTGCGTCAGGTGGCCGACGGGGCCGGGCACATGTTCCTGCCGCGTCCGGTCCTGGCGGAGGAGGCGGCCAAGCTGCTGGGCTGTCATGATCTGGAGCTCATCGAGGAACAGATCGACGCTCTGGCCGAACGCAAGCGCCTGGTCATCGAGCCCCTGCCGGAGAAGGGCGTGGCCGAGGCCGTTTTCCTGACCTATTTCTACCGGACCGAGCGCGAGATTTCGTCGCGCCTGCAGGGGCTGCTCGATCACGTCAGCCGCATCGCCCCGGAGAAGATTTCAAGGGCCGTGGAGCACGAGGAGCAGCGTCAGTCCCTGACCCTGTCGGAAGAGCAGCGGGCCGCGGTGGAGTCGGCCTGCGGGCACAAGGTTTCGATCATCACGGGCGGGCCGGGCACGGGCAAAACGACGATCACGCGTGTCGTGGTGCGGGCCTTGAAGGCCCTGGGGCTGAAGATTTCCCTGGCCGCACCCACGGGCCGGGCCGCCAAGCGCCTGGCCGAGGCCACCGGATTCACGGCCACGACCCTGCACCGGTTGCTGCGCTATCAGCCGGCCACGGGGTTTGAATTCAACGAGGAGAAGAAGCTTTCCGCCGACGTCATGGTCGTGGACGAGGTCTCCATGCTCGACTGCGGTCTGTGCCTGTCGCTTCTGCGGGCGCTGCCCCTGACCTGCCGCCTGGTTTTCGTCGGCGACGAGAATCAGCTGCCTTCGGTGGGCGCGGGCAATGTGCTCGGAGACATGATCGAGAGCGGCGTGATTCCGGCCGTGCGGCTGACGCACATCTACCGCCAGGCGCGGGAGAGCATGATCGTGGTCAACGCGCACCGCATCAATGAAGGCGAATTTCCCCTGGGCAGCCCGCATGCTCCGCCCAAGGCCGATTTTTTCTGGGTCGAAAAGGAGAACCTGCTCGAATTGCAGGCCCTGGTCCTGCGTATGGTCTGCGAGCGCATCCCCGAAGCGTACGGGCTTGATCCCATGACCGACGTGCAGGTGCTGACGCCCATGCACAAGGGCGAGGTGGGGACCATCGCCTTGAACCGCCTCCTGCAGGAGCGCCTCAATCCGCAGGGGCGGGAACTTTTGCGCGGGCAGCGGGCCTACCGGGTCGGGGATCGCATCCTGCAGCTCAGGAACAACTACGACAAGGAAGTCTTCAACGGCGACCTGGGGCGCATACTCGGCTTCGATCCGGAGGATGAGACCCTGGTCGCGGAATTTGACGGCCGGGAGGTGGAGTATGGTTTCGATGAGCTTGACGAGATAGGTCTCGCCTACGCCATCAGCGTGCACAAGAGCCAGGGCAGCGAATATCCGGCCGTGGTCATGCCGGTGGTTTCGCAGCATTACATGCTCCTGCAGCGCAACCTGATCTATACCGGATTGACCCGGGCCAGGAAGCTGGCCGTGCTCATGGGCTCGCGTCGGGCCATGCACATGGGACTGGGCAACGAGCGCGGTCGGCAGCGTCACACGTCCCTGGCCGTGCGTCTGGCAAAAGAGCATCAAATCTGATCCAAGGGGCTGAAAGAACGGGTGAATGGGGCCGAAATCCCGGATTTGGGTGCGTGAGATGCGTTGACAGGCCCGTGAAAGCTTGTCTATGGAGTCTCTTTTGTGGATTGCGGGTGTGGCGGAACGGTAAACGCATCAGCCTTAGGAGCTGACGCCAAAAGCTTGTAGGTTCGAATCCTATCGCCCGCACCAAAAAAATGACAGGTCCCGGACCAGAGGCTTCAATGCCCGCGATGCCAGGGACAAGACAATTCGGACGTACTGAGGAAATGACGGGAACGGGCACGCCGAGGGACAAAGCCCAGGCCCGCCTCTCGCGAAATATCGATTATCCGGGCCCCCGAGGGAGCGCCCATCACCTAAGGAGTGGAGTCATGGAATACAAAGTCGAAGAACTTTCCCCGGTCAAGCGCAAGGTGGCGGTGGAAGTGAGCGTCGAGGAAGTGCATGCCGCGTTGGCCGCTACCGTGGCCCTGTACCGCAAGGGTGCGGAAATCAAGGGTTTCCGCAAGGGCAAGGTCCCGTCCTCCGTGGTCGAGGCCAAGTACCGTAAGCAGATTTACGGCGAAGCCACGACCGACCTGATCAACTATCATATCAATGATATCCTGGGCGAACTCAAGCTCTCCCCCCTGTCCCGCATCGATGTCGATGCCAAGGAAATGGAGCGGGACGAGAATTTTTCCTATTCCTTTTCCTTTGAAATCGCGCCTTCCTTCGACCTGCCCGAGTACAAAGGCCTGGCCGTCGAGGAGGAGGACGTCGTCGTCGATCCGCAGCAGGTCGAGGACGTCATCGAGCGCATCCGTCAGAACATGGCCAAGACCGTGATCATCAAGGAAGAGCGTCCCGCAGTCACCGGCGACATCGCGGTCATCGACTTCCAGGCCTTCCAGGACGGGGCCGCCATGGAAGGAATCGCCGCCAACAAGTTTGAGCTTCCCCTGGGCGAAGGCAATTCCCTGCCCGAATTCGAGGACATCGTCATCGGCATGACTCCCGGCGAAAGCAAGGAAAGCGAACTGACTTTCCCCGCGGATTTCATCAACGACAAGTTGGCCGGCCAGACCGTGTCCATGCAGGTCACCCTGCATGCCATCAAGGTTCGCGACCTGCCCGAGGTCAACGATGACTTCGCCGAGCTTGCCGGCGGCTACACCTCCGTGCAGGATTTGAAGGACGCCATCGAGAAGTCCTACGTTTCGACCCGCAAGCAGCTGGTCAAGGGCGACGCTCAGAAGAAGCTCCTGGACGGCATCAAGGCCGAAGTCAGCTTCGAGCTGCCGCAGAGCATCGTCGAAGAGCAGATCGACAAGCAGATCGTCGAGCTGCAGGGCAAGCTTGAGCGTCAGGGCAAGAGCCTTGATTCCCTGGGCCGCACTCCCGCCGAGCTCCGCGAAGAGAACCGCGCCCAGGCCGAGGACGTGGTCAAGTCGTCCCTGGTGCTCCTGGCCATCGCCAACGCCGAAAATCTGACGGTCGATCCCCAGGAAGTGGATATGGTCCTGCAGAAGATGGCCGCGTCCACCGGTCAGGACTTCCACTCCATCAAGGATTACTACGAGCAGCACAATCTGATGATCCCGCTCAAGGATCGGGTTCTGGCCGACAAGGCCATGGAACTTATTTACGAAAACGCCACGGTGACCACGGTTCCCCCGGCAGCAGCCCCGAACGCATAGTTTCGTGGGGGGCCGGGCTTGACCCGGCCCCTTTTCTTTTCCGGGAAGTCCGCGTTCAATCTGGCAGGCAATGTGCAGGTCAAGGCGGGTGACCCGCGACTCCCCCGCACACAGCCCTTGACACCCTGCCCCGGATCGTTATTTTTCAAATCTTTGGTGTCAGTCCCCATTTTTGTTTTTTAGGAGCTTTCATGGTCAGTAATTCCGTATTCGTCATTGAAAACACCGGCCGCGGCGAGCGGATGTACGATATCTATTCCCGCCTGCTCAAGGACCGCATCGTGCTTCTGGGCACTCCCATCGACGATCACGTCGCCAACTCCATCTGCGCCCAGCTGCTTTTTCTGGAGTCGGAGAATCCGGAGAAGCAGATCTACATGTACATCAACTCTCCTGGCGGGGCAGTGACGGCCGGCATGGCCATCTATGACACCATGCAGTACATCTCCGCGCCCGTGGCTACCCTGTGCATCGGCCAGGCCGCGAGCATGGCGGCGGTGCTCCTGGCGGCCGGCGAGAAGGGCATGCGCTACACGCTGCCTCATTCGCGCATCATGATCCATCAGCCCATGGGCGGATTTCAGGGCCAGGCGACGGACATCGCCATCCAGGCCAAGGAGATCATCCGGCTGCGCGGTGAATTGAACGGGATTTTGGCCAGTCACACCGGCCAGACGCTGGAGAAGGTCGAGCAGGACACGGAACGGGACTATTTCATGAGCGGGGAAGAAGCCTGCACTTACGGTCTCATCGATCAGGTTCTGGCCTCCCGCAAGGAACTTGAATAGATTCAGGAATTTTTTAGAATTTTGAGGTAACCATGGCGGAAAGAAAAAAAAGAACCGGCAAGGATCTGACCTGCTCTTTTTGTGGCAAGGGACAGGACGAAGTGCTGAGGCTCATTGCCGGTCCGGATGTATACATCTGCAATGAATGCATTGCCCTGTGCGATGACATCTTGAAAAATGACAATCGCAAGGAAGATCTTGATTCCTCGGACATACCGTTGCCCCAGGAGATCAAGGCCGCCCTGGATGATTACGTGGTCGGACAGGACGACGCCAAGAAGATCCTGTCCGTGGCCGTGTACAACCACTACAAGCGCATCAAGTATCACTCCCTGGTCAAGGATGACGTGGAGCTCGACAAGAGCAACATCCTCCTGATCGGCCCCACGGGTTCCGGCAAGACCCTGCTGGCCCAGACCCTGGCGCGCATCCTGAAGGTGCCCTTCGCCATCGCCGACGCCACGACGCTGACCGAGGCCGGGTATGTGGGCGAGGACGTGGAGAACATCCTGGTCCAGCTGGTACAGAACGCCGACTACAATCTGGAGTCGGCGGCCAAGGGCATCATCTACGTGGACGAGATCGACAAGATTTCGCGCAAGTCCGACAGTCCGTCCATCACCCGCGACGTGTCCGGCGAAGGCGTGCAGCAGGCGCTTTTGAAGATCATCGAAGGGACCGTGGCCAACATCCCCCCCAAGGGCGGCCGCAAGCATCCGCAGCAGGAATTCATCCGCCTCGACACCTCGAACATTCTTTTCATTGTCGGCGGTGCCTTCATCGGACTGGACGACATGGTCAAGCAGCGCGTTCAGGGTTCGAGCATGGGTTTTGGCGCCAAGATGCGCCGCAAGCAGGATGACAACACCGACAGCCTGCTCAAGCAGGTTCACCCCATGGACTTGATCCGTTTCGGACTTATTCCTGAATTTACAGGGCGCATTTCGGTCATCACTTCCCTCACCGAACTCAACGAGGAAGATCTGATGCGCATCCTGCAGGAACCCAAAAACGCTCTGGTAAAACAGTATCAGAAGATGTTCGAGCTTGAGAACGTGGAACTCAAATTCACGCACAATGCCCTGAAGGCCCTGGCCTCCAAGGCGATCAAGCTGGAAACCGGGGCGCGAGGCCTCAGGTCCGTGATGGAATCCATCATGCTTGACATCATGTACACTCTCCCGTCCACCAAGGACGTCACCGAGTGCGTAATCAACAAGGCCGTGGTGGAAGAGGGCAAGGAACCTTTGCTCCTGTTCAAACCCGAGGCCAAGAGCGCCTGACCATCCGTGGTCGGCCAAGACCCGCGAGATCAACCATGACCGATGCCATAGTTTTTGAAAAATCCACTCACGGGAGCATGATCCTTCCGGTCATGTCCCTGCGCGAAGTGGTCATGTTCCCCAAGTCCATAGTGCCTCTTTTCGTGGGCCGGGATTCCTCCATCAAGGCCATCGAGATGGCCCTGGACAGATACGAGAAGAGGATTTTTCTGGTTGCCCAGAAAGATCCCGGACAGGAACGACCCGACGTGGAAGGCCTCTATGAAGTGGGCACGGTCAGCAAGGTCTTGCAGATGCTGCGTCTGCCCGACGGGACCATCAAGGTGCTCTTCGAGGGGTTGTACCGTGCGTCCTTCGACCATGAGCGCGGGCTCATGATCGAGGACGACATCCAGATGGTGCGGACCTCCGCGCTGCCGGATCTGGAAGGCAATCCCATGGAGGGCGAGGCTCTGGTCCGGGCCACCCATGAGGCGGTGGAGGAATACTCCCAGGTCAACCGCAAGCTGGCCAAGGAGACCATCCTGGCCATCACCAGCGTGTCCCAGCCCGGCCGCCTGGCCGACAGCATCGCCCCGCATCTCAAGGCTACCTACGATCGCAAGCAGGGCGTTCTCGAACTGCGCAATCCCGTCCGCCGTCTGGAGCGGGTCTATGAACTCATCCAGGAAGAGGTCGAGGTCTTTTCCCTGGAGAAGAAGATCAAGGGCCGGGTCAAGAAGCAGATGGAGGAGAATCAGAAGGATTACTACCTCGGCGAGCAGCTCAAAGCCATCCACAAGGAGATGGGCCGGGATTTCGATCCCAAGGCGGACATGGAGGAGCTCGAAGTCCAGCTCAAGGAAAAGGACATGCCCGAGGAGGCTCGCGCCAAGGCCATGGCCGAGATGAAGAAGCTGCGCCAGACCCCGCCGTCCTCGGCCGAGTACGCGGTGCTGCGCAATTACGTGGACTGGATTCTGGCCCTGCCCTGGAACGTGGTCCGCGACGTGGACATCGACATAAAGCAGGCGCAGAAAATTTTGGATGACGACCATTACGGCCTTGAAAAGCCCAAGGAGCGCATTCTCGAATACCTGGCCGTGCAGGCCCTGGTCAAAAAATTGCGCGGTCCCATTCTTTGCCTGGTCGGCCCTCCCGGCGTTGGAAAGACCTCCCTGGCCAAGTCCATCGCCCGGGCCACGGGGCGCGAATTCGTGCGCCTGTCGCTGGGCGGTGTGCGTGACGAGGCCGAGATCCGCGGTCATCGCCGGACCTATGTCGGGGCTCTGCCGGGCAAGATCATCCAGTCGCTCAAGCGTGTCTCGACCAACAATCCGGTCTTCTGCCTGGACGAGGTCGACAAGATGAGCATGGACTTCAGGGGAGACCCTTCGGCCGCGCTTCTTGAAGTTCTCGATCCGGAACAGAACAGCGCCTTCAACGACCATTATCTGGACATGGACTACGACTTGTCCCAGGTCTTTTTCATCACCACGGCCAATTCGCTCCAGACCATTCCGCTGCCCTTGCAGGACCGCATGGAGATCATCACCATCCCCGGCTATCTTGAGACGGAGAAGGAACGCATCGCCTCGGATTTCCTGCTGCCCAAGCAGCTTGAGCAGCATGGCCTCAAGTCTGAAAATCTGAGCATGTCCAAGGGCGCGATCCTTGAGATCATCCGCCGCTACACCCGCGAATCCGGCGTGCGCAACATGGAGCGCGAGCTGGCCTCGGTCTGCCGCAAGGTGGCCAGGGCCCTGGTGGAAGAGGGGGACATGGACAAGACCGTGGCGGTGACCAAGTCCATGCTTGGCTCCTATCTTGGCGTACCCAAGGTTCGCCATGGCCAGCGCGAGGAGGAGGCCCAGGTCGGTGTGGCCACGGGTCTGGCCTGGACCCAGGTCGGCGGGGAGCTGCTTTTTGTGGAAGTGGCGCTCATGCCCGGCACGGGCAAGATCGAGATCACCGGCAAGCTTGGCGACGTCATGCAGGAGTCGGCCAAGGCGGCCATCAGCTACATCCGCTCCCGCTCGGAGTTCTTCGGGCTGCGCAAGGATTTCTACAAGGAAATCGACACCCACATCCACGTGCCCGAAGGAGCCACCCCCAAGGACGGGCCCTCGGCCGGGATTACGCTGGCCACCTGTCTGGCCTCGGCCTTGCTTGACATTCCCGTCAGGAACGACGTGGCCATGACCGGGGAAATCACCCTGCGCGGCCGGGTTCTGCCCATCGGCGGGGTGCGCGACAAGCTTCTGGCCGCGCATCGCGGTCTCATCACGCGGGTTCTGCTGCCCAAGGAAAACGAGCGGGATCTGAAGGAAGTGCCCAAGGTCATCCTGAAGGACCTTGAGATAGTGTTCGTCGAGAACATGGATCAGGTGTTGTGCGAGGCCTTGAAGGATGTCACCATGGAGACGCTTTTCTGTCCTTCCGCCGACATCATCCCGGTCTCCAAGGCACTGCACAAGGGACATGAGTTCTCAAGTCCGCAATAACGCGACGTTTCCGAAACAATTTCGAAAACCCCCACCGCTTCCGCGCTGGGGGTTTTCGTTTGTATTGGGCCGGGCGGGTGCGTGTTCAAGGCATGCGGTAGACCCAGACTGGTTTGTCTTCGCGGTTGCGCAGCACGACAAGAGGTTCAAGGGCCGACGCCTCGAATTCCAGGCTGACCAGCCAGGAACCGGGCGAAAGTTCACGCAGGGCTTTTTCTGTCGCGGGGCCCATGCTTTCGGGGCGCTGGAACATGTAGACCATGGAGTAGCCCGACCAGTCGGCTTTCCAGATGTCTCCGTGGCGCACTCGGGCGAAGGGGCAGCGCCAGGCGCACACGATGCGCAGGGGCCAGCTTTTTTCCAGTCCGTCGATCTGCGCCATGGGGTAGACACGGTACAGTTCGAAAAGCCCGTTGCCCACTCCGCAGCCTGCGTCCAGAATGCGATCCGTGCACTTGAGCGGCGCGATCTTGTCCAGGCCGTCCAGAATGCCCTTGGGAGTGGGGAACAGCGGAGCATCCCGCCACGCGCTCATGGGATAGAGGAGCAGCAGAAGGCCGAGCGGGATGAGCCAGATCCAGGGCGGAAGCCCGGTCCCGAGGTTTGATGCGGCCAGGGACAGGGGGAAGCCGGCGGCGATGAAAAATTTGCGCCAGACGGAGACGGCCATGGAACTGGCCGCGAGTCCAAGGCTCGTGGCCAGGGTCAGGCTCCACGGAATTGGAGTTTGCAGGGCGTGCAGGCCCAGGAACAGCGCCCAGCAGGCACCCCAGGTCACAAGCGCGGGCAGCGGCCAGGGCAGCCCCACGAGGCGTCCTTGAGAACTCTTTGCGTCGCCTTTTTCGGGCGTGGGCCGGGTTTTGGGTCTGGTCATGATATTTCCGGGAAAATGGTGAACTTTCGGACCGGACTTTGCGGGAAACGAGGGCAAAAGAAAAGCGGCGCGGGAGCATGAGGCGCGAGTTTTTTTGTTGTGGTCCCGGCTCTTTTATGCTGGTCTGCCAGCGCAATGAAACACGAAGCTTCCACCACCGCCCCGGACGATCTGGCCCAGGCCCGCGCCACGCGCAACCCCTTGCGCAAGCTCTACCACTGGACCCTGCACTGGGCCGCCACGCCTTACGCCCTGCCGGCTCTGGTGCTCCTGTCCTTTGCCGAGAGCTCCTTTTTCCCGGTGCCGCCCGATGTACTGCTCATCGCCCTGTGCTTTTCGACGCCCGGACGCTGGTTCAAACTGGCCGCGTGGTGCACCGCGGCCTCGGTCGTGGGTGGATTGCTCGGGTATTTCATCGGCTGGGGGCTTTGGGAGACGGTAGGCCTGCCCATCGTGCGCATGTATCATGGGGAGGCCGTGGTCGAGATGGTCCGCGTCTGGTACGAAAATTACGGTTTTTTCGGCGTGCTGGTCGCCGCGGTGACGCCCATCCCGTACAAGGTCTTCACCATAGCTTCGGGCATGATGAGTTTTGATCTGGGCCAATTCGTGCTGGCTTCGGTACTGGGCAGGGCAACGCGCTTTTTCCTGGTGGCCGGGCTCATCCGTCTGTTCGGGGCGCGCATCAAGCCTTTCATGGAAAGGCATTTCGAGCTGGCCGCCTCGGCCCTGGTCGTCCTGGCCATTCTGGGCTTTGCGGCCATCAAATATCTTTAGCCGAGTCAGGCCGCAATGGACGTGTCCGGTCGGCCCGGATTGCGTCAGGCAGCAGGCCAGATTTTGGTCAGAACGCGCATGCTCTTGCTTTCCACCCAGGGGGCGGTTGAGAGCGCATAGTCCTTGAAATGGGGCGTTGAGCGGTGCACATCGTAAAACGTGGCCGCATCGGTGTAGGTTTCGTAGAGGGTGAAGTTGGCCGGATTTTCGGGATCCTGCAGAATTTCAAACCCGAGACAACCTTCTTCCCTGGTGACTGAATTATTCCCCTGCCGCATCACCGCCTCTCGAAAATCATCGGCGAATTCCTTCCTGGTCACGACATCCACAATGACGACGAACATGAACTGCTTCCTCCGGCGCCGATGATCAGCGAATGATTTGTTTTGCCTTGTCCACCTGGCTTGGGGTCAGGTCGGCCGGCACCTTGTCCCTGCCCAGGGCCTTGCACACGATGTAGCGGGCGCACTGCTCGAAATCCCCTTGGCAGTACTTGCGTTTCATCATGTTTGCCGTGCTTGGCATGTTTGCCATTTTATCATTGAAAAATAGACACTTGGTAGTCAACTCGCAATCGGGCATGTGTCCTCCTGATTTTTTTATCGGTATCAGGCCCGGCCGGGTCTGCCAATAGGAATTGCCAGCCGGGTGATTCGCATTTGGCTTGCCTGGTGTATTTTGGAATAGAGTGTGGCCTGGAATCAGCCTTGGCGATCTTGAACCAGGATGAGGAGGCAGGGGATGTGTTGCGAAATTTTTCGTTGACAGCCGGCTGTGCGGGGACTATTTCGTCGCTTAAATAGTTAGCCATGTCTAATATGTTTGTACCGTTTAAAGTGTGGCTGATGAGCCGGTGCTTCTCTAGCTTAGGTGTTTAGGAGCGAGCATGGCCGGATGAAGATTGGGCCCAGGAATTTTGTGAGGTCTGTATAATTAGCCATGACTAATTATACGTCAGGCACACAAGAGGCGGACGCGGAACAGTTGTCCGCCGCAGCCGGGAGAACAAGAAAAGTGACAGGGAGGAAGCATGTGTTTCAAGTTGGATAACGGTTCGGAGTTGTTTTCGGTTCAGGACATGCATCGTTTGCGCAAGAAATCGAGCGGAGCGATGGGGGCGCGGTCATGGGTGCTGGGCGCTTGCGGCGCTCATGACCGGGAGGTTTCGGCGGGTGGCGGCCTTCAGGGCTCAGACGAAGCTGACGCGCCTGACGTGCGGGCCAGGAAAGGTTGACAATACGAACAGTTGATCGGGGTTTGCTTATGCATTGCAAGGGAATCGAATCGTTGCGCATTGAAATGTCCGAGGCCACGCTGACCCGGCTTTTGGCCGAGGGGCATCTGGGGGCCGCCGATTTGCGTTGCCTGGACCGGGCTTCCGGGCAGCGGCTGCGGCGTCTGTGTCTGAAGAGTTGCGTCTGGCGCAAGGCGGGGGGCGGATGCGCCGCGCCGGGAACTTGCCCGTATGGGAGAGAGGGATCGAAGTGCTGAAGTTTCGGCAGGACGGCCCGACCGTGCCGCTTCGAACTCCGGGACGCGAATCGCACCGGGGCGCTGCCTGGACCGAAGCGCGGTTCGGGGGAGGGCGTCAGGCATCCTGGCTGTCGCGCATCGGAATCGTCAGGCGGATGGCCCTGCTGCTGCTTGTCCTCGTGCTGCTGCCCATGGCCGCTATCCTGGCCCTGATCGAGTCCGGCATTGCCGTCGATCCTGTCAGCATGCTGGTTCTCGGCCTGGCCTTGGGGCTTGGCCTTTTGGCTCCGGTGAGCCGTGCCGGGGCCTTTTTTCTGGTCCTTCGCGATCTGCGCGCCCTGAACGACTTCTGCTCGCAGATTCAAAAAGGCCGCTACGGAGCGCGCTTCGCGGTGGGCGCCGAAGGTGATGACGAGCATGAAATGCTGCGCCTGAGGCGCAACATGAACTGGATGGCCCATCACATCGAGTCCCAGACCAAGGCGCTGCGGGTACGGCTTGACGAAAGTGATCTGCGCAAACGCTTTTTCGAGGAGATGTCCTACCGCGATCCGCTGACCGGGCTTTACAACCGTCGCTATTTCGACCGCTTTCTGCCCGATGCCTTGCGCGATCCGTCACGAGGCGCTGGCGTTTTTCTGGCGCTCATCGATTGTGACGGATTCAAGCGGGTCAACGATACGCGGGGGCACCAGGCCGGTGACGAGGTGCTGGCGGCGCTGGGTCGGATCATCGCCCAGTCGGTGCGGGAAGGCGTTGATGTCGGGTTCAGATTTGGAGGGGATGAGTTTGGCGTCATTTTCCGTGCTTTCGAATTTTCCGCCTGCCTGAAAGCGTGTGAGCGAATCCGCGTCCGCTTCGAGGCGGCCAATGACGCTGACTGCACGGTCTCCATCGGTCTTTGCGCATGGACTCCCGCGCGTGGATCGAGCGTGTCGGAGCTGGTGCATCATTGCGACAGCTGCCTCTACAGGGCCAAGGACCTGGGCGGAAACCAGGTTGTCACCGAACGAACTGAAGGGGCCGCCACGGCTCCGTGCAGCCGCTTCTAGGGCGCCGCCGGTTCAAACGTACACGGCCCGCGGGCCATCAATTCATCATTTCTTGATGTAAGGAAATATATGTTCAATATTCTTGGGAGGTTGCCGAAGACGTCCGGGACGTTTCCGGGAACTGCCGGGCCTTGTGCTCCGTTGGTGCTGACCTTGCACCAGTTTGCCGAATCCCTGGGGCGGGCCGTGGACGCCAAAGACGCGTGGACCTGCGCCCATTCCGAGGAAGTGGCCGTTGTCAGTCAGATATTGGCCCTGAACATGGGCTTTACCCCCGCCCAGGCAGAGCTGGTCCATCTGGCCGGACATCTGCACGACATCGGCAAGATCGGCATCCCCGACGCCATTCTGCAAAAGGCCGGACCGCTGACGCGGGAGGAATTCGAGGTCATAAAACGCCATCCGCTCATCGGCGAGGCCATCGTGCAGCCGGTCAAGGCCCTGAACGGGCACAGCGGAGTGGCGCGCATGATCCGCCATCATCACGAGCGTTATGACGGTCTCGGCTATCCGGACGGATTGAGTGGATACGACATCCCCATGGGAGCGCGAATCCTGGCCGTGGCCGACAGCCTTTCGGCCATGATGCAGGAACGCCCCTACAAGGGGGCCATGAGCTTTGAACATGCCGAGGCCGAGATCATGGGCCAGGCTGGAAAAATGTATGATCCAAGGGTGGTCCGTGCGTTCCAGCAGGGACGCGACCAGGTCCTGTCCTGGATCGAGGGGATGCGCGGGGAGGTTCGTATCGCCGGTTGAGAGGTGAGGCGGACCATTTGCGGGATGAACGATATGCGGGGGCCAGACGCCCGCACCAGATGCCCGGGAGGCGCATTCATCGCCGGAGCGTGAAAAGTGGGCGGCTGCCTGTGGAGCATCCGTGATTTTGGGGTGATCAGATCAAGGTGTCGGCATCGTGCTGGAAATATCTCCAGGACATGTCGATGAGTTCGGCCTTGAGGTCGCTTCCGGTCTTGTGTGCGTAATGCTCGTACAGGGATTTGGCCATGCCCGCAAAGAGGTCCACGACCTCCGGGTCGAAATGCGTCCCGCGGCCCTGTTCCAGGATGTCAAGCGCTTCCCCGCAGCTGAGCGGTGCCTTGTATGGCCGGCGCGAGGTCAGGGCGTCGAAGACGTCGGCCACGGCGAAGATGCGTGCGGTCAGGGGGATCTCCTTTCCTTCCAGGCCGCCGGGGTAGCCTTCGCCGCCGAATTTTTCGTGGTGTCCGCCGACCACTTCGCGCGCCTCGCGCAGCCAGGTCGAGCGTGCGATGACGTCCAGACCGTGCCGGACATGGGTTTTCAAGATTTCAAATTCTTCCGGTGTGAGCCTGCCAGGCTTGAGCAGGATGTCGTCCCTGATGGCGATCTTGCCCACGTCGTGCAGGAAGGCGCCCATGGTCAGGGCGCGCATCTGGGGCGTGCGCAGGTTAAGGGCCTCACCCATGCGCAGGGCGTACATGGTCACCCTGTAGTTGTGTTCGTCCGTGTCGCTGTCACGCTTGGCGACGATGCACCCGAGCAGCGACAGGGTCTCGAAGTTCGCGGCCTGCATGTTGCGGGAGAAGGCCACCAGCCGGTTGGTCAGGCGCAGCACGACCGGGTAGAGGATTCCGGTCGTGGCCAGGGTGATGAGCACCACGATGCCGGCGGTAAAGACGGATTTCCTTTTCATGGAGGTCACAACGGCCGGGGCCGGGATGAAAACGATCTCGGCCGTTCCCGCCTCGCCTCGCGCGGGATCCCCCAGGAGCAGCACGGCGTGGACCGCGAGAAGATCCGCGATGCGCTTTGTCTCGACCCAGGGGAGTTCCGTGGATGCGGATGCTCCGTCCGCGTGGATTTGTTCCCAGACCGCCTGATGCTCGGCGAAAGTCGTGTCCAGGTATTCCCGTACTTCCGCTTTGTCCCGTCCGCTGAATTTGGCGTAAACGATCTTGCCGCGCGTGGTGAGCCGCCTCGTGGCGCCGAATTCGCCCAGGGCCCGGTCAAAGGCTGCCGCCGGTTTGGCGTCCGTCTGGGCTACGATCTCCCGGGTCCTTGCGACCAGTTCCCCGATGTCCGCCCGGGCCTCGGTCACGATTTCCTCTTTGAGCATGCGCTCTTCGGCCACGTAGGCGAAGACGGCCATGGCCACCGCGATGACCGTGGCCATGATGGCCAGTCTGGCGACAAGGGTGCGGCGTACGTAGGTGACAAGGGGAACGTTGCGCGAGGAAAACATGCCTTCCTCCGAAGGTCGGTTCATGAGGGCGCGGGGGCGCGATGATGCAAGGGCGTATGTACCCGCTCTGCTGGTCGATGTCATGCCCTGTTATGCGCAAAAAAGCCCCCGATTGCACGCATCGCGGCAACGGGGGGCTGTAGGGATGTATAAGTCTGTTTGTGGGCGTTTTTCGTGGTCAGTAGATCTTGCGCTTGGAGAAACTCGAACCCAGCACCGTGAAGGTGTTCTCGACGATGAAGAGGGCCTGCGGGTCGTGGGTGAAGGTGATCTCTTCGAGTTTCTTGAGTTGGATGTTGTTGACCACGGTCATGAGCACGTTCTTTTCGCGTTTGCTGAACGCGCCCATGCCTTTCAGGAAGGTGGCGCTTTGCTTCAGGGAGTCGAGGATACTCTGGCTGATGGCTTCGGAATGATCGGAGATGATGAAGACGACCTTGCGCTGCGAAAAGAGCGAGAGGGTCTGTTCGACCATGACCGAGGAGATGAAGACCAGGATCAGGGATACGATGACCAGATCGACGGGCATGATCGTCAGGCACAGGAGGAACAGCCCGAGATTGAAGCCGAAATAGACCTTGCCCACGCCGATGTTGTAATTCTGGAAGAGATAGACCGCCAGGATATCCAGCCCCCCTCCCGACCCCAGTGAACGCAGGATGAGACCGCCGCCGAGGCCGTTCAGCACGCCGCAGGCAACGGCCGCGTAGAATTGGTCATGGATCTCGACGGTGACGTTCATGAGCTCGAAAGCCACGGTCATGACCACCAGACCATAGAGGCTGTAGAGCACGAAACGGGGACTGAGCTTGTACCAGCCCAGGATGAAGGCGGGCAGGTTGATCAGAAAGAAGAGGATGCCCGGGGTCAGCCATCCCGTCGAATAATAGATGAGCGCGCCCACGCCGAAAAAACCGCCCGGTATGAACTGCTGGGGAATGGCGATGCCTTTCATGGCGAAGGCGCACAGGAGCGCTCCGCTGGTGATCAGAAAGAGGTTCCAGCGGATGGAGTAAGCCAGATCAAAGCGTTTTATCACGGGCCTCAAGGGGTTTGTACCAGACATTCATGCTCTCAAGATCGCCTTTGATCTGGGTGTTGTTGGGCAAAGTTCCGGCGAAGGAGTATCCCTGCCGGGCGAAAACGATGTTCATGCCGGTGGCATGAGCCCGGGCGATGGTATAGGCGGTGTCGATTCCGGCTTTTGCCATCTCCTTTTCCATGTGCGCCAGGAGAATGCAGGCCAGCCCCTTGCCGCGGTTTTCAGCCAGCGTGGCGAAGTCGGTCATTTCCACGTTCCCGGAGGAGCAATCCATTTCAGCCGAGGCCAGGGCTGTCAAGTTTCCCTCGGCGTCGCGCACGCCGAAGTAACGCACATGTGATTCCATTGTTGAGAGAAGGTAGTCTTCATCATCAATGGGGAAGGGATAGGTTTCGAAGACACGGTGGTAGAGGCCTGCCATGGCCTTTGCGTCTTCGGGCTTCATGGCTCCGATGGTCCAGCCCTCGGGCAGGGTGCGTCCATTTTGCACGCTCTGCTCCCTGGCGGTGCTGAGCACCTCCTGCACCAGCTTCGGGCTGCGGATGACGGAGCGTTCGCGCTTGGGGTATTTGGCCATGAAGCAGCCGTCCTGGCTGCCGTTGAACATGTTCGGGACCCTGGCTTCGACCTTGAAGCCCTGAGCCCTGAACCAGCCCTCGGCCGGTCCGGGCACCTTGGCGAAGAGCTTGGTGTAGCCGTTGGTCGAGGCCAACTGTTCCATGAAGCGGATGATGCGCGGCACATCCGGGGACGCCAGTTTCATCAGATAGACACGGTCGCTGGCCGGTCCGTGCTGGAGCAGGGCTCCTGTCATGCGGATCATGCTGTCAGGCTGCATCAGTGCGCCTCCCTATGCGTTCGTTCTCCTCGGGGGTGAGGCTCTGGGTGTCGTCCCAGTCGGCCAGCAGGCTCTCGATGCCGATGGCCTTCTCCTCGGCGTCGGCCTCCCGCAACTGCAGGTTGCAGGATTTGCATTCCCGGTCGCAGTAGGTCGGCTCGTAGTGGGCCGGCTCGTGGTAGGTGGTGATGACGCCCTCGTAGTTGCGCAGCACGACCTTGTTCGCGGTCCAGGAGATGATGTAGTTGGGCATGAGCGGGATCTTGCCGCCGCCCCCCGGAGCATCGACCACGTAGGTCGGAATGGAGAAGCCGCTGGTGTGGCCGCGCAGGCTCTCAAGGATCTCGATGCCCTTGCCGATGGGCGTGCGAAAATGGGTCAGGCCCTCGGACAGATCGCACTGATACAGATAGTAGGGACGCACCCTGTTGCGCACCAGCTTGTGGTTCAGGACCTTGATCAGGCGCGGGCAGTCGTTCACTCCGGCCAGGAGCACGCTCTGGTTGCCAAGGGGAATGCCTGCATTGGCCAGCTTGGCCAGGGCCTGCTTGGATGAGGCCGTGATCTCCGCCGGATGATTGAAATGCGTGTTGATCCAGAGCGGATGATGCTTCTTGAGCATCTCGACCAGATCATCGGTGATGCGGTACGGCAGAACCACCGGGGTGCGGGTGCCGATACGCACGACTTCGACGTGTTCGATGCCGCCGATCTCGGTCAGAAGCCAGTCGAGCATGTCGTCGGAGAGCAGAAAGGGGTCGCCTCCGGACAGGAGCACGTCACGCACCTGCGGAGTGTTCCTGATGTATTCGATGCCCTGGCGCAGATCGTCGCGGCTCGGGATGGAGTCACGGTCGCCGACCTTGCGCTTGCGGGTGCAGTGGCGGCAATACATGGCGCAGGTGTTGCTGACATGCAGCAGTACCCGGTCCGGGTAGCGGTGGGTCAGGCCGGGCACGGGGGAATCCTCGTCCTCGTGCAGGGGGTCGCTCATGTCGTGGCTTTCGATGCGCAGCTCGTCGGTGGAGGGAAACGCCTGCATGAACACGGGATCGTTGCGATAGTCCTTGGGATCGATCAGGGACAGATAGTATGGAGTAATGGCCATGGGAAACTTTTCAGTGGTGTTTTTGAGCGCAGCCCGCTCCTTCTCGGTAAATCGGATGCCGAGCAGGCGCTCGACCCCTTCGATGCTTTTGATGCTGTTGCGCACGTGCCACTTCCAATCCGTCCAGTTGGAACGGGTGGCGTCTTCCGCAATGATCTTTGCCAGGCGACGCTGGTTTTCAGAATATATTTGCATTGGATCTCCTTCTCCGCGACATTTTCTTTCTGAATGATATCCAGAAAAAAATATTTGAGAATTACAGTGTGTGATTGACGGGTCGGAAAAAAGTCAAAGACAAAGCAGCTCTTTTAAAAAAGAACCAAGTTCTGCTATCTGCAGAAATTTGTAATGATTTAAATGAAGCTTTTTTTGGTCGCGGGATTGGCAATTTAGATCATGTAAAATATTTCTGATCAAGGGGATGCGAGGGTTGTGTTTCGGGTACGCGGGTGTACCCGACAGGAGGGCGTGTATTTTTCGGTGAGCAATGGATTTGCTTGCGAGGTCGCAAGCGCGTTTCAGAGTGCGGGAACCCGGAGCCGGCCGTGTCCGAAGCGGCCGGCCCCGGGAAGAAGTCAGCCGTGGCCCAGCTTCTTTTCAAGCTCGGCCACGATCAGGGTGGTCTTTATGACCGTGTCGGGATTGAGGGACATGGACTCGATGCCGCACTCGACCACGAACTGGGCGAACTCGGGGTAGTCGCTCGGGGCCTGTCCGCAGATGCCGATGTACTTGCCCTTTTTGACCGCGACCTCGATGACCTGCTTGACGAAGCGTTTCACGGCAGGATTGCGTTCGTCATAGACGTGGGCCACCAGCGACGAATCGCGGTCCACGCCCAGAATGAGCTGGGTCAGGTCGTTGGTGCCGATGGAGAAGCCGTCGAAGACCTCAAGGAACTCCTCGGCCATGATCACGTTGGATGGAATCTCGCACATGCCGATGACTTTAAGTCCGTTCTCGCCTTGTCTCAGGCCGAACTCGGCCATGGTCTCGATGACTTTTTTCGCCTCCTCCACGGTGCGTGGGAAGGGGATCATGATCTCGACATTGGTCAGCCCCATTTCCTCGCGGATCTTTTTCATGGCCCGGCATTCAAGTCCGAAAGCCTGCTTGTAGTCCGGGGAATAGTAGCGCGACGCCCCGCGCCAGCCGATCATGGGGTTTTCCTCTTGCGGCTCGAAGAGCTTGCCGCCGATGAGGTTGGCGTATTCGTTGGACTTGAAATCCGAGAGGCGCACGATGACCTGCTTGGGATAGAAGGCGGCCGCGATCATCCCGACCCCTTCGGCCAGCTTGTCGACAAAAAACTCCGCCTTGTCCGCATATCCCGAAGTCATGTCGGCGATGGCGCGTTTGAGAATGTCGTCAGGCAGGTCTTCATAGTTCAGGAGCGCCAGGGGATGGATCTTGATGTAGGAATTGATGATGAACTCCTCCCGCGCAAGGCCCACGCCTTCGTTGGGGATGAAGCTCTTCTCGAAGGCCTGCTCGGGGCTTGCGAGGTTCATCATGATCTTGGTCTTCGGCTTGGGCAGGGTGCCAAGATCCGTCTCCTGGACCTCAAAGGGCACAAGGCCCCGGTAGACACTGCCGATGGAGCCCTCGGAGCAGTCCACGGTCACGTCCTCGCCCTGGGCGAGCCTTGTGGTCGCGTTGCCCGTGCCGACGATGCAGGGGATGCCCAGTTCGCGGCTGACGATGGCCGCGTGGCATGTCCTGCCGCCACGGTTGGTGACGATGGCCGAGGCGATCTTCATGATCGGCTCCCAGTCCGGGTCGGTCATGTCCGTGACCAGTACTTCGCCTTTGCGGAAGGTGTGGATCATCTGGGCCGACTTGATGACCTGGACCGGCCCCTGTCCGATGAGTTCACCCACGGATTGGCCCTGGACCAAGGTCTCTCCTTTTTCCAGCAGCACGTATTTCTTGAGGACGGCCATGTCTTTCAGGGAATGCACGGTCTCCGGCCGCGCCTGGACGATGAACAGCTCGCCGGTCTGGCCGTCCTTGGCCCATTCGATGTCCATGGGCGTGAACTGGCCGCGATGCGTGCTGTAATGCTCCTCGATGGTGCAGGCCATGCGCGCCAGGGCCACGACCTCCTCGTCATTTATGACCAGCCTGCGCCGGTCCTCTTCGGGCACGGCCACGTTCTTGGTCGGGGCCTTGGCGTCGGTGGTGTAGATCATCTTGATGGCCTTGCCGCCGACCCGCTTCATGATGATGGGTTTGAACCCTTTCTTGAGCGTGGGCTTGAAGACGTACCATTCATCGGGATTCACCGCGCCCTGGACCACGTTCTCGCCCAGGCCCCAGGCGCCGGTCAGAAAGACCGCGTCCTTGAAGCCGGTCTCGGTGTCGATGGAAAACATGACCCCGCTGGCTGAAAGGTCCGAGCGCACCATTTTCTGCACGCCGATGGACAGCGAGATCGAGAAATGGTCGAAGCCCTTGTCCTGACGGTAGGAGATGGCCCGGTTGGTGAAAAGGGATGCAAAGCAGCGCTGGCAGGCGTCCAGCAGGTCCTCGGCGCCACGGATGTTCAGATAGGTCTCCTGCTGACCGGCGAAGCTGGCGTCGGGCAGGTCCTCGGCCGTGGCCGAGGAGCGCACGGCCACGTCGACGTTCGGGCCGTAGGTCTGTTCCAGCTTGCGGTAGGCGCTGATGATGGCGCTTTGCAGGTCCGCCGGTATCTCCAGATTGCGGATCAGGGCGCGGATGCGGCTGCCGCGTTCCATGAGGTTGTCCATGTCGTGGGTGTCGAGCCCTTCCATCATGGTCTTGATTTTGTCCATGGCCCCGGAAGCTTTGAGCAGATGGCGATATCCATGGGCTGTGACCGCGAAACCGTTTGGTATGGGGACGCCCTTGGGCACGAGATTGCGGTACATTTCGCCAAGGCTTGCGTTTTTTCCGCCGACCAGCGGAACGTCTTCTATTCCGAGTTCGTCAAACCAGAGCACAAAGGCTTTTTGTTTCTCCACGGCAGTCCTCCTTGGGGCGCAAAAGGGGTATGATCACGTCTCTTTATCCATCTCACGGCAATGTGAATTGTGCAACTCAGGATGTGCTTTAAGGCAGGCTGGATGGATGAAACGGATGCCTGCGTGCAGGTTTTCATCGGGATTTTTCTGGTTCCAACAATCTGGAATGAAAGAAAATAATTCGATTGTTACCGTTCTGTGACAGTTTTGTTTCCGAATCGTAAAAAAACTTTTCTTAACGCCCAAGATGCTCTACAGAGGTGCGGGTTTCGCGTCTTTGTCATACAACCGTCACAAAAACTCCCATGGATAATCTATGCTCAATATTTTGGTTCAGACTCTTGGAGGACTCGGCATTTTCATCCTCGGGATGAAGCTCATGACCGAGGGCCTGCAGATGGCAGCAGGCAACAGGATACGCAACGTCTTAAAAGCCGTGTCCGACAACAGGGTGGTGGGTTTTGCCACGGGCGCGGCCGTGACCGCCCTGGTGCAGTCATCCTCGGCCACCACGGTCATGCTCATCAGCTTCGTCTCGGCGGGGCTCATGTCGTTGACCCAGGCCGTGGGCGTGATGCTCGGCTGCAACGTGGGCACGACCATGACCGCCCAGCTCATCGCCTTCAAACTCTCCAACCTCGCCCTGCCGGCCATCGCGCTCGGGGTTCCGCTCAAATATTTTTCCACGCGCAAGAAATACCGCTATCTGGGCGAAGTCATTCTGGGCTTCGGCCTGCTCTTTTTCGGCATGACGGTCATGGGCGATGGGCTTAAGCCGCTGCGGGTGGAGCCAGAGTTCATAGCCTTTTTCACCAAATTCAACGCCGCATCCTTTGGCGGGATACTTCTTTGCGTGGCCACCGGCTGCGGGCTGACCATGATCCTCCAGTCCTCCTCGGCCACGGTGGGTCTGACCATGGCACTGGCCACCCAGGGCCTGCTCGACTTTCCTTCGGCCATGGCCCTGGTTCTTGGCGAGAATATCGGAACCACCATCACGGCCGAACTGGCCACCATCGGGGCGTCAAACATCGACTCCCATCGGGCGGCGCGTTCCAACACCATGTTCAACGTGCTCGGGGTGATGATCATGCTGCTCATTTTCCCCTGGTTTTTGCAGGGGGTGGAATGGATCACCCAAAACGTCATGGGTGCAGAGCCCTGGGACCTCCATGTGGGTGAGGAATATCCCCATATGGCCCGCTATCTGGCCAACGGCCACACGCTTTTCAATCTTACCAACGCTCTCGTTTTTCTGGTTTTCCTTCCTCTGCTGGTTCGGGTGGGAACCTGGCTCTCCCCCAAGGACAAGACCACGGGCGACTCCCTCTTTCGGCAACCGGTCTTTGACCAGCACGTCGAAGATAATCCCGTGGCCGCCCTGGCCCAGGTGCGGGGTGAAATTCACCGCATGTCGCTGACCGTGCGCGCGGCGTACAACAACGCCCTGGAATGCTTGGAGACGCGGGACCATCGCACCATCCGGCAGCGGCAGCGCTTCGAGGACCAGGTCAACGCCATGCACAGGGCCATCTCGACCTTCCTGGCCAAGACCATGCAAAGCGAGATCAACGAGGCCATCTCCAATGACATCGCCGAGCAGATGCGGGTCGTCAACAACCTCGAACGCATCGGTGATGCCGTGGAGGCGTTCGGGCTGCTTTGCGAGGACATCGTCGACAAGGAGCTCAAGTTCAACGAAGTCGCCATGCGCGATCTGTTCATTATTGCCGCCAAGGTCGATGAATTCCTGAGGATGATCAGCGACGCCCTGATCAGGGAGCCCGAGGGTTTGATGGAGAAGGCCGAGGAGGCCGAACGGACCATCGACTCCATGCGTGAATCCATGCGCGAATCCCACATCGAGCGGCTCAAGATCGGCAAGTGCGGGATCGAAGGCGGCCTGACCTTCATCAACCTTCTGGCCCGGCTCGAGAAAATCGGCGATTACTGCTACTCCATCGCCCGCTCCGTGACCTCCGAGAACTAGACTCCCAGCTTTTTTCCCTGAGATTCCCGCAAGACGCAATGTCTTGCGGGAATTCCTTGCCTCCATCGCCCTGCGCCGGTATTCCTCTCGTAAAAGCCTGCAAGCTTTTCAGGCCTTTTCGGCTTGCCGGAGGACGCATGAGATTTCCATTTTTTCATTCCATCCGCGCCACGCTGGTCTTCCTGGTGTTCCTGGCCGTGCTGCCTGCATTGGGCATCATGCTTTTCTCGGGCTACACGCTGCGGGTGAACATGATAGAAAGCGCCGAGGAGGCGGCCCTGCGCCAGATCCAGGTCATGGCCTCAAGTCATGAACAGGTTGTGGACAACGCGCGGTTGCTGTTGGCCACCCTGGCCAAGGCTCGCGAAATACAGATGCTCGACCCGCAGGGGACCAGACTTCTGCTGCAGGAAATGCTCTCCCGCAATGGCGTCTACGCAGCCTTGGCCCTGTACGATCCGCAAGGGGGCATGGTGTCGGCTTCTCCGGCGGATTCCTTTTCCTCCGGGGAGGAGTGGGCCTGCCTGCAGGAAGCCAGGGAACACATGCATTTCAGCATGGGCAGCTATCATCTGGTCCCAGGCACCCAGAACGTTGTCGTCGAATTCGCCCAGCCCGTCGTTGACCGGGAAGGGTCGCTGCGCGGCGTGCTCGCGGCCTCCTTTGATCTGAGCTATTTCGGGCGCATTTTTGCCGAGGCCCATCTGCCCGCGGGGTCCATCTTCACCCTGACCGATGCCGACGGCATGCGTCTGACCCGGTTTCCTGAAACCGAAAAATATACATGGGTGCCAGATCTTCCCCGGATGATAACGAGGATGTCCGGGGACCGTGCCGAGGGAACTTTTTTGGAAAAGGGCGTGGATGGGGTGCGCCGTCTTTACAGCTTCAAGCGGCTGCAGTTCGGGGAAGATCCGTCAAGGTCGCTCATGATCCGCCTTGGCCAGCCCGAAGACCTGGCGCTGGCCGAGGTCAGACGGGCGCTTTTTCGCAATACGTTCCTTCTGCTGCTGGCGACGGTTCTGGCCGTGGCGGTGGCCCGGTTCGTCGGAGAGTTGACCATCATGCGCCGACTGAAACGGCTGCTGGCGGCGGCGGATCGTCTTGGGACAGGCGATCTGAGCACGCGCACGGATCTTGACCACGCAGAAGGCGAGCTCGGGGTGCTCGCGGCCGCCTTTGACCGCATGGCCGGAAGTCTGCAGATCCAGGATTCCGAGCGCAGGCGGGCCGAGGAGGAGTGCTGCCTGCTGAACACGGATCTGGAGGAGCGGGTCGTGACCCGTACCGCCGAATTGGCCGAGGCCAACAGGGAGCTGCAAACCGCCCTTGAAAATCTCCGTCAGACCCAGGGGCAGCTGGTCATGTCCGAGAAGCTCGCCGCCCTGGGCGGGCTGGTGGCCGGGGTGGCGCACGAAATCAACACGCCTGTGGGCGTGGCTCTGTCCGCCACATCGACCCTGGCCGAAAAGAACCGGGTCATCAGCGATCTTTTTTCTACGGGCGAGATGAAGCGGAGCGACCTGTCGGAATATCTGGAGTCCACTCGCGAGGGTGTGGAGATGAGCCTGATCAATCTGAACCGCGCCTCGGATCTGATCCGCAGCTTCAAGATGGTCGCGGCGGATCAGGTTTCCGAATCCCGCCGGAGCTTCAACGTGCGCGAGTACATCGGGCAGGTGCTCCTCAGCCTGAGGCCCAAGCTGAAAAGAACCACGCATCGGATCGAGGTCGAGTGCGACGAGGATCTGGTCATCGACAGCTATCCTGGTGCGTTTTCCCAGATACTGACCAACTTCATCGTCAACTCGCTGACCCATGCCTTTGGCGAAAAGGAGACGGGCCTGATTCGCATCGAAATCGCAAAAAACGACGACATGCTGAGCCTGACCTATTCAGACGACGGGTGTGGCATCCCCCCTGAATATCAGGACAGGATCTTCGAGCCCTTTTTCACCACTGCCCGGGCCAAGGGCTCCACCGGGCTTGGCCTGCATATCGTCTTCAACATCGTGACCAGCACCTTGGGTGGCACCATCACCTGCTGCAGTGCCCCGGGCCAGGGCACCACGTTTCAGGTACGCATGCCCCTGAAAAGAGAGAGCACATGACCGGTAACGACGAAATCCTGTTCAAGGACGAGACCCTGCCCCTGGCTCCCGCCCAGGCGGCGGGGGATGACGGCTGGAAGATCCTGATCGTGGACGACGAGGCCGACGTGCACAGCGTCACCACCTACATGCTCGCCGGTCAGGAGTATCGCGGCCGGAAATTCAATTTCCTGCATGCCTACAGCGCGGAAGAGGCCAAGATAGTGCTGGCGGAACACCCCGACGTCGCCGTGATTCTGCTCGATGTGGTCATGGAGACCGATGACAGCGGGCTGCTGCTTGTCAAATACATCCGTGAGGTGCTGAACGACTACACCGTGCGCATCATCCTGCGCACCGGACAGCCGGGCAAGGCTCCGGCGGCGAAAGTCATCCTTGAGTACGATATCGACGACTACAAGGAAAAAACGGAGCTGACCCTGGAGAAGATGCTGGTGACGCTCATCTCGGCCCTGCGCAGCTACAACTTCATCACCACCATCGAGAACAACCGCAATGGCCTGCGGCGCATCATCGAGGCCTCTTCGGACATCTTCGAACGCCAGTCCCTGCAGAAACTCGGCTGCGGAGTCTTGAGCCAGCTCACCTCCATCCTGCAACTCAAGAATGACGCAGTGTTCACGCAGGCCTCCGGGCTGACCGCTTCGGGGATAAAGGGCGAGTCCGTGGTTCTGGCCGCCACCGGGGAGTTCAGTAAATATCTGGAAAAACCCATCGACCAGATTCAGAGCGAAACCGTGCATAGGGCCCTCGACCGGGCCAGGACCCAGCCCCATGGTTTCTATTGCGAAGAGGACAAGTGCGCCTGGTACTTCAAGAGCAAGACGGGCTCGGACAACTTTCTGTATTTTGAAATTTCAAAGGATCTGGACGAGAACGACCATGATCTGCTCGAACTCTTTTTTACCAATGTTTCCCTGGCTTTCGACAACCTGTATCTGAACAAAGGCATCGAGGACACGCAAAAGGAAGTCATCTTCCACATGGCCGAGACCATGGAGTGCCGCTCGGCCGAGACTGGCAGCCATGTCCGGCGCGTTTCGGAGTATGTGCGCCTGATGGCCCTGAAATACGGGCTTGGCGAAGAGCAGGCGGAAATGCTCAAGCTGGCATCGACAGCCCATGATCTGGGCAAGATAGGCATCCCCGATTCCATCCTGAACAAGCCCGGGCCGCTCACCCCGGAGGAATACGACGTCATCAAGAGCCATGTGCAGCGCGGGTACGACCTGCTCGTGAACTCGACAAGCCCCATCATCCAGACAGCGGCGCGGATCATCCTGCTGCATCACGAGCGCTGGGACGGGAAGGGCTATCCGCAGGGGCTCGTGGGCGAGGAGACGCACATTCACGGTCGTATCGTGGCCGTGGCCGACGTGTTCGACGCCCTGTCCAACAGGCGCGTCTACCACCAGGCCTGGGACTGGGACAAGGTTTTCGCATATTTTCTGGAAGAGAGCGGCAAGCATTTTGACCCGTGCCTGGTCGATATCCTCCTGGAGAACAAGGAGGAGTTCATGGCCATCTGGGAAGAATACCACGACGAGTGCGGGGTCTGCCTGGGAAGCCGGGAAGCGCTCCCGGCGGATTCCGACCGCTCCGACCGCTCCGCCCGCTCCGAATGAAGCGAGAACTTCTTGAATTGCCTGCCGTTTCATCGTCTCCGAACCGCCTGCCCCTGCGGCTTCCCGGTTTGACGACTCGCTGGCGGCCGAGCGCGTGAAACGACGAGACGCCGGTAGTTAAACAGGTTGGTTTGCACCGCGTATGACAAAATTCAACGTGCGGGTCGCATCGGAAATAGTCGAACGAGTTGCCGTGCATATTGCGCAGATGTAACTTGATGCAAAGGCATGTCTTTATCCAGGCTGTTGAACGATACAACACTAGCCCGTCGGCGAATATCCTCGCTCTTTCATATCAATACTAAATGATCTTGGTACCGCAGTCAGATAAAATAATGATTGCTACCCATGTCTTACAATCATTCCCTCCTTGCTCAAATCAATATTTGTTGCTAACCGACGCATTTGCTGCAATCCGGAGGCCGGGAATGATCATCAAGAGTCGAGATCCAAAGGACAGGGATATTGCCGAACTCGATGCGTTGCTGAAGCAGGCCGACGCTCAAGGCAAGCGCTTTCTCATCGAACGCGAGCTCAGGGCCATGAAGGCCGGAATAGCGGGGGAGGAGGACTGCGCCTATTACATCAATTTTTATTTCGGCAAATCCGATAACTGGTGCGTGATCCACGACCTGCGCATCGAGCACCAGGGCAGCGTGGCCCAGATCGACCACCTGCTGATCAACCGCCTCTTCGAAATCTACGTCATCGAATCGAAGAATTTCTCCTACGAAGTGGCCATCAACGATAGCGGAGAATTCACCCTCAAAAGCGGCTCCCATTCCTTCGGCATCCCCTCGCCCATCGAACAGAACAAGCGCCACATCTTCCTGCTGGAAAAGTTCATCGCAGATCGCGGGCTCACTCCCAGCAGGCTCGGCATCCCAATAGTCCCCCGCTACAGAAGCCTGATCCTCATGTCCCCGAAGTCCGTCATTTCCAGGCCGGACAGAAAGACGTTCGACACCGACATGGTGATCAAGGCCGACACGTTGCGGACAAAAATCGACCACAATGTCGACAAGATAAACCCATTGCAGGGCCTGGCCATCATGGGAAACATGTCGAAGATCAAGACCGTGACCGAATTCGCGGAAGCCCTCCGGTCGTACCATTCCAGCACTGCCATTATTAATCCGAGCATAAAATAGTTAACATTCGTGGAAGAATTGTGTACATTCGGATCCATGCAAACCACCGATGCACGCAAGCTTCCGCCCAAG
>NZ_JADBGG010000036.1 GCF_014873765.1 Desulfomicrobium macestii
CCTTGGGGATTTGACCCCGACAGAGTTCCTCATGAAAAATTCACCCAAGGAAACCTCTACTTTTGGATGGCACTAACTTGGGGAGGTTTACAAGACGAAAGGCCACCCGTCACCGGATGGCCTTTCGTCTTCCAAATCAAAAAAGAAGTAGCTGGAGTCACATAAACCCACAGCGGACCCCATAAAGAAAAAAGGGATTTCAGCCTTTCGACTGAAATCCCTTACTTTCTAATGGCGGGGCCGATGGGACTCGAACCCACGGCCGCCGGCGTGACAGGACGATGAATGCCGCTTTACCCCGCCGTATTTCAGCTAGTTACGTAGTTTTACGTAGTCTCGCGTGGATTCTCGTGGGTTCAAAAACCCACAAAAAACCCACGCGCGAATCCTTTCAAAAAAGCTATAACGTTTAGTTTGAGGGGCGCGGAAACAGGTGGCAAAGCCGGATGTTGGAGCATCCCACTCGAAGCGTTTGTTAGCCATTTTCGTGTAACCATGGCTCGAAACTCTCTTTGGCTGTATTTGTCAAAATGTTGGCAAATATCTCTTTGTCGCCAAGGAATAAGCAGTGCCTTATTATGGTGTATGGGTTTAGTTTGTCGTTGGGATTTGACTGCTCAAACCATGCTTGGTAGCGCTTAACTCTAGAGATATTTTCTCTCATGTAAAAGTTAAACTTGCCCCTGCTAATGTCCGGTTTCATGCTGATGATTTCCTGTGTGAATCCATCGACTTTGTGAGGTTCGAACTCGAAGCCATTAAAGAAATGCTTTGCAATTTTCAGAAAGCTAAAAGCATTCAGGATCGAGTAGTGGAACTTTTCTTCCTCTGGCTGGTTGTGACTTTCGTCGGTTTCCTGCGTTAGCAGTTCGTCGGAGATTTCTTCTTTTTGAATCTCCTCAACTGTCGAATTTCTAATTTCACGAAATTCCCTGTCAGCAAGTTCAAATAGCGCTGCTAGTGTATTGATACGCCGTTTTAGTCTCGTTGGGATCGATTTTTTATACTTTATCTTGTGATCTAGTACGCTCCATGAATCTTGGATAATTGTTCTTATCTGAATCTCGAACATGAATTCAGAGTATTTGATGTACTCTGGCAAAGCCTTTCTGACTTCGTTAAGTCGTAGATCGAGATGAAGCCCCTTGTATCCAAAGGAACCTTCTGTGTTTTCTATCTGCGATATTTTGTCTGTTTTATCGATTACTTCGAAGTGCTCAGAAAGACATTTTTCAATTTTCTCTATGTCATCTTCGTAAAGACATACAACCCTCAGCCCTATAAGGTCGGTAATGTGATCTCGTATGGTGTATGGTGTTGAACTTGACTCAAGGTTCGTTCGGTACTTTAGGTTAAACTTCTTGATGCATTCTTCTCTGTCTTTGACGCGGCCTTCGATTTTTGAAATAGCTATAGAACCGGCGTGAATCAATAATGCGTTTGAAAGTGCTACAAACGAATCCTTCGCGTCCTCAAGCAATTGACGGTTTGAGGTATGAAATTCCCGAAACTGCGCCTTCTCGGTTTCAAAATTCAACGATGGCATGGGTATTCCTTCTTTGAATGGCTAACGTGTAGGGTAACTGGCGAGCTTCAGCGAGTCCTCGTTTACCCGTTTGTTATCTTTTATTTTAGAAAAGTGGTCAGGTCTCGCTTTGGCTCTTCTCGACACCACTTGCAACATTGTCCGGACTGTTTTGAACTTTGCCCTTTCCAGCACTAGTCACATGATGGGAGAAGTGGCTCACTCACGCCCCTGTCAGAGTGGCGAATCAGCAGAGGCTAGGGCGTCGGGTAGATCGCGTTGTTTGGAGGGCTTGAACAGGCTATCTACCTTCCGCAATGAACTCCAAGAAGCTCTGGCCCAATGAGGTCACACATAATGGCTTTGGCTCAAAATCATCTGTAAATACAGCGTTTTGCTGTGTCGCAAATTCTGGTAAATCTTGTACATCGCCAGCCAATATGAGTGACCTTAACTCCAAATCTTTAATGACGGCACGAAAGTGTGCTCGTTCGATGCTAGCTCCGAGATAAATCTCAAACTGACTGAGCACCTGCTCCAGCGTCACGCGCCCCTGCATGGCATGCTTGTTTATGAAATCCAGCAACCGCAAGTGCATCAATGAAAATTCGTCTATAAACTTTAAGAACTGGAAGGCTATGTCCTCTTCAGGCATGTTCCCTATGGCAGTTGCCTCAAGTGCGTTTCGCAGTGCACGAATTTTTTCAACCCTATGGTTTCGCAAAGCTATCTGTGTGGCTTGGTATAGAAACGAGATGAAACGCTCGTCATTCTGAAGGACTTCGGGAACTACTCTAAGCTCCTTTTGCAGTTTTTCAATGGTTGACAACACCTCCGCTAACCATCGCTCTGTTCTCTTCTCGGCAGGGTTGACGAAAAGATTCATCACCTCGGCAAGCAAACCTCCCACCAAGGGAGTCGCTTGCAACGCTCCCTTGACGAGAGCGACCGCAACCTCCTTAACAGTTTCTTCACGCGGGATCTGCATTGCGAAACCCTCCTAATTTCTCCATTAGATGAGCCACAGGTTTCACACTAATCGATTTGTTGTCAATAAATCACTGAATTGCTATAAAATAACATATTTAATAAATGAAAAGAAGGAAACAAAGGGGTCACCCATCAAAAGGACCGAGGTCAAGAGAAAGTGCTCCTGCGGGCCAGAAAATCAGGTTTCTCGCCTCGGGTAACGATCCCTAGATAACACTCCAGATTTCTTTGTCTTCTGCCTTTGTCGAATTATCAGCATTGCGTGTCGGCGTATTCCGCCGCACCAGTCACCCATCAGGATCTAGGCCACCGAAGCAGCCCCACCGTCTTGCGACGGCCAGATAATCTTCGATCCCACGCCATGTCCAAAGTGTTGTTACAGATCTCATGGTTGTGAACCAACCCGTTGCTGGCTCATGCCGTGGTCGGCGAAACAAAGTCATCCGAAAAGCTGGAAGCGGTGACTACCAATCAAATCTCATGGTTATACCAACCCCTTTGCTGGTTCCCCACCGCCTCCAAATTCATGCAAAGCATTTTTCATGATCAAAGTTCACACCCTCCCGCATGATGAAATATGCGGCCCTCGTAAGTTTGTGGGCCAAGGCGCTATGCGCGACCATTCTGTTACTTCTAGCCAGCTTGCGGTCATACCATGAGCGGCTTGCATCGTCGTAACGCCTGGCGAACTCAGCGACCTCTGAAAAAGCCCACGCCAAATACTTGTTCCCGTTCTTGGTGTTGCCTCGTCCCTCGCGCTTGCCGTTACTGATCCAATTGGAGGGCACTTTCCGACAATACGAACTGAAATTGCCCGCTTTGGCGAAGCGCCCGATTGGCCCGGTTTCCAACATGATCGTCAGTCCCAGGACGACCCCTACTCCAGGCATGGAGAGCAGTGCTTTGTACGCTGGCCGCAATTCGGTTCGCTCCTCGGCCTGCTTCTCGATTTTCTTTATCTGCCGCCCCAAGTAGTCGATGGTGTCTTTGCTGACTTCTCCGCAAAGGGCCAAATCCTCATTTGCGGCACACAAGGGGGCGACATGGTTTGTTTTGAGTTGCTTGATCATGCGCCCCGGCAGTGAATACCCGTTGTTCCGGGAAACTATGCCTTGCAAACTCGTGATCAAAGACGTTCTCAAGCGTATCAGATGTCCGCGTTTTCTCAGCAGATCCCGGATCGGACGTTCCGCTTTGGATAGATGTACCCTTCAGACAGGACGCCGAGGCGAAGCATCTCGGCGAGCCAGGCGGCATCACTGGCGTCGTCGCTGTGTTTGAGCCCGGAGTACTTCTGGATAGCTGCCGGGTTGGCCAAATGCACCCGGTAGCCCTCGTCCATCAACGCATCGACGATCCAATACCAGTTGAAGGTCGACTCGATGGCAATTCCTTGCAGTTGATCCCGGTAGGCAGCTAGCGGATGCAGGATTGCCTGGACATCGTTAGCAAGTTTTCGTTTTTCAATGATCTTTCCTGCACTATCGACCACAGACAAGAAATTTGAATTTGAATGCAAATCGATTCCTGCGTATATAGCCATTGGACACCTCCGATATGAGTGTTTCCCAACTCCTATATAGCAGAGGAATCGGCCATCTGCTATTTTCGGAGGTGTCCTTTTGTATGGTTATCAAGTCTCGTTTTGACTTTTCTTTAATGCCACTCGAACAAACATCTGCCCCTCCAAACCGAAATCTGGAACAAATCTTAAGTTTGAATCATCCCATAAAGGCAGTGGCAACAGCTCACCCCCTAAAAAAAGTGACCCTCATTGATCATCAATCGTAGTCACATTTTTTGCGTAACGTCGTTACAATAAAAGTTGCACAAACGGCAACTACTTCTTTTGTCATACATAATCCACGTAAGAGCTACCGAACAATACGTACATGAGGCGAACAAAAGAGCACCCGCAACCGGATGGCTTTCTTCGATTCGTAAGACACAACGCGCAAACCCACACACAAAAAAAGGAATCCCAGCCTTTCGACTGAAATCCCTTGTTCTCTAATGGCGGGGCCGATGGGACTCGAACCCATGGCCTCCGGCTTCACAGGCAGATGATTACCTATAGGTAAGCTTCAGCCGAATCACCGTCCCCATAGAGAGATCAAATCGAGCAAATACGGAGCGTTGGAGCGGCTTTGACCCACAAAAAGCCCACAACAGAAAAAAGGGATTTCAGCCTTTCGACTGAAATCCCTTACTTTCTAATGGCGGGGCCGATGGGACTCGAACCCACGGCCTCCGGCGTGACAGGCCGGCGTTATAACCGACTTAACTACGACCCCGCATTTTGTCTTCGTGGTGGGCGGTACAGGGATCGAACCTATGACCCTCGGCTTGTAAGGCCGACGCTCTCCCAGCTGAGCTAACCGCCCCGTCCCGTCCAACGAGAAACAGTCTTTATAGGGGCCAATGCCTACTGTCAAAGACTTTTTTAAGAAAATTTTAATTTCATTTTAAGTCTTTATATTTCAGCATGTTACGAAGCAGGCAACCGCCAAAAAATAAAGCGTCCTGCTGTCCTTTCAATGCGCAATATCCCAGAATCAGACAACTTTCTCTTTTCAGAACCACGCAACCCCACCTGCCACCGGCGATTTTTCCCGGCCATCAGGAGTGCGTAGGTACTCAAAACAGATCGTCACACTCCGTCACTTCGAGAGGCTCAACCCCGGAACGCTTCCTGAGCCAGTTGATGCCGCGCAGGACTGGCCCGCGTGAGATAATGTATCTTTCCAGCCTGTACTTGCCGGGAAAATCCATGAGCATGATGCCGAGAAAAATTGTCAGCAGGCCCTGGCCGGGCAGAAAGAGCATGAGCACCCCGGCCAGGAAGAGGACCAGCCCCAGCATGTTCTTGAGGATCAGCACGATCATGCGCAGGCCTGGACGACGCCTGCGCCACGGCGTCTTACCGCGCCTTTCGGCGCAGAAATAGTCGGCGGGAATGCGGGCGGCCACCAGAGGAAGGACCAGCAGCGAACCCACGAATGTCAGCACGGAAAAGGCGGCCAGCCAGCCAAGTCCTTCCGCCCACCACCCTTCAATCCCCGCCAGCATGCCGTGCTACCGGGCCCGGAATTCGGCCAGGGTCCGGGCGTACTGCTCGGGCTGAAGCCGGGGGCCGAAGGTTGTAACCACCTTGGATGCGGCCAGGCTCGCGAACTCCCCGGCCTGGACGTAATTCATGTCGTGGGTGATGCCGTACAGGAAGGCGCCGGCGAACATGTCCCCGGCGCCGTTGGTGTCCAGGGGCGTGACCCGGCAGGCGTCGATCTCGTGCATGTCCTCGCCGTCGTACACCAGAGCGCCCTCCCCGCCGAGCGTGACCACGAAGGTCTTGGCGTTGCGGCGCAGCTTGTCCACGGCCTTGGCCAGGGTGCGGCATTCGGCCCAGAGCATAGCCTCTTCGCGATTGCAGAACAGCAGGTCCACCCCTTCGCCGACAATCTCCTCCAGGCCCAGGCGAAAATATTTGACCATGGACGGATCGGAAAAGCTCAGCGCCGTCCTGACCCCGGCTTCACGGGCGATGTTCATGGCCTGGACAACGGCAGGCCGCGCCGTGGGCGAGGTCACCAGATAGCCTTCGGAATACAGGAATTCGGACTCGCGCAGCTCTTCCGGGCACAATTGCTCGGCAGACAGGGACTCGGAGATGCCAAGGTAGGTGTTCATGGTCCGCTCGGCGTCGGGCGTGATCATGACCAGGCACTTGCCGGTGACTCCGTCGGCGCGGCGCTCGGCAAGGTTGGTGCCGACCCCGGCCCGGGCCAGTTCCTGGGCGTAGAAATCACCCATCTCGTCGTTGCTGACCAGACAGGTGTAAAAGGACTTTCCACCGAAAAAGGCATTGGCCACGATGGTGTTGGCGGCCGACCCGCCGCCGGAACGGACGCTGCGCTCGCTGCGCAGGTATTCGAGCAGCTCGAACTGCCGCTCTTCATCGACCAGGGTCATGAACCCCTTTTCCACGCCCATGGTTTCCAAAAAGGCATCGGGCACCTCGAATTCCATGTCGACCAGGGCGTTGCCCATTCCGTACACATCGTATTTTTTCATGAATTCTTCCTTTAATATCTTAACTTTCTTTGTTTTTAATAGGACCCATAGGACCTATATTCTTAACCTTCCACCAGGCAGCCCCGGCGGTTTTTCCAGACTCCGAGGACCGATTGCACCAGCGAGGCCAGCGGGATGGCGAAAAACACCCCCCAGAAGCCCCAGATGCCGCCAAAAATCAGGATGGCCGTGATGGAGGCGATGGGGTGCAGGTTGACGGCTCCGGACAGCAGCAACGGCACCAGCAGGTTGGCGTCCAGGAGCTGGATCACGAAATAGACGATCATGGCCCAGGTAAAGTGCGCGTCAAAGCCCCACTGAATGAACGCGATGATGAGCACCGGCACGGTCACGACCACGGCCCCGATATACGGGATGATCACGGACAGGCCGACCAGAAGGCTCAGGAGCATGGCGTAGTCCAGGCCGAAATACAGAAAACAGGCGTAGGTGGCGATCCAGACGATGAAGATTTCCCAGATGCGGCCGCGCACGTAGTTTCCGGCCTGGGTCTTGACGTCCAGCCAGACCGTGCTGGCCAGGGTGTGATCCTGGGGCAGAAAGCCGCACAGCCATTCAAGGATCACGTCCTTATCCTTCAGAAAGAAGAAGACCATGATCGGCATGAGCACCATGTAGACCACGAAGGAAAAGACGGAGCGCACGGAGGACAGCGAAAAAGCCAGGACCTGCTGCCCGTACTGGGAAAACTGGGCGGTCAGGGAATCGACCACGGTCTGTACCTGGGCCTCGGTCAGGATCGGATACTGCCGGGGCAGATGCACGAGGGCGTTCTGGGCCTTGGAGACGATCCAGGGAATGTTGTCGATGAGATCCGTGATCTGGGACACGAGTAGCGGCACCAGCGCCAGAATCATCACCGCCAAAAACAGCATGAACAACCCGAAAACCAGCACCACGGCCAGCATGCGCGGCCAGCGGAAGCCGACCAGAAAACGCACCAGTCCTTCCAGAAGAAAGGAGATGACCACGCTGGCGATGACAGGGGCCAGCAGATTGCCCACAGAAAGGACAATCGCCCCGCTGACGACCAGCACCAGAAAAAGGATGACGAGTTGCGTGTCGGAAAAAACGGCACTCATCCATCTGCGAAAAATTTCCATGGGGGGTTCTCACGTGCTCGGTGCAAAGACGCCACAGATATCTAGACACACGTGCGCCTGGCGTCAACACAACGAAAAAAGGCTGCCCGGAGGCAGCCTGAAAAGATTCCGTGAACCGGCCGGTGTTCGGCAAAGACCTGGCGAGGGGAGGATGCGCTTCGACAGGCCGGTTCGGCGGAAAAATGGTTAACGGATGAAGAGCATCTCCTGGTAGCTGGGCAGAGTCCACAGATCGTCCGCGACGATCGTTTCCAGAAGGTCGGCATGCTTTCTGACCTCGGCCATGGCGGGCAGAATGGTCTTGTAGAAGTAGTTGGCGTGCTCCAGGGTGGAGTTGCCCTTGTCGCCTTCAAGCAATGCCTCAAGTTCGTAGGTGACCTTCTGCATGCCGCGCAGGTTGGCGGTCAGCTGGTCCAGCGTGGTGGTGCCGAATTCCTTGCCGATGGCCTGGAGGTTGGCGCAGGCCGTGGCCAGTTCGCTCTGGTAGCGGAAGGAAGCCGGGAAGATGACTGTCTTGGACATGCGCAGCATCAGGTTGGCTTCCGTCTCGATGGTCTTGCAGTACTGCTCCAGATAGATCTCTTCGCGGGAGCGCAGTTCGGCCTCGCTCAACACGCCGTACTTGGTGAAGAGTTCGATGGTCGAAGGGATGGACAGCATGGGCAGGGCATCGGGGGTGGCCTTCAGGTTGGCCAGGCCGCGCTTTTCGGCTTCCTGATGCCATTCCTCGGAGTATCCGTCGCCGTTGAAAATGACCTGATCATGTTCGACCATGATCTTCTGCAGGAGATTCTGCACGGCTTCATTGAGCTTGGTCTTTTTGCCGCCGGTGGTCTTTTCGAGCTCCGTTGCGATGTAGTCCAGGGACTCGGACATCATGGTGTTCAGGGCCACCTGCGAACCGGCGATGGACATGGAGGAACCCACGGCGCGGAATTCGAAGCGGTTGCCGGTGAAGGCGAAGGGGCTGGTGCGGTTGCGGTCGCCCGGATCCATGGGCAGGGGCGGCAGCGTGTCCACGCCGATGTTCATGACGCTCTTCTTCTTGGAGCTCTTGACCTCGCCCTTCTTGAACTGCTCGAAGACATCGGTCAGCTGCTCGCCGAGGTACACGGACATGATGGCCGGCGGGGCCTCGTTGGCGCCGAGGCGATGGTCGTTGGAGGCGCTGGCCACGGTGGCGCGCAGCAGCGGACCGTACTTGTGCACGGCGCGGATGGCGGCGGCGCAGAAGACCAGGAACTGGGCGTTTTCATGCGGCGTGTCGCCGGGATCGAACAGGCAGCCGACTTCATCGTTGCCGATGGAATAATTGAGGTGCTTGCCCGAGCCGTTGATGCCGGCGAAGGGCTTTTCGTGCAGCAGGCAGACCATGCCGTAACGCTTGGCCACGCTGCGCAGCACGGTCATGACCAGCTGGTTGTGGTCCGTGGCCAGGTTGCCCTGCTCGTAGATGGGCGCGATTTCGAACTGGCTGGGGGCCACCTCGTTGTGACGGGTCTTGACCGGCACGCCGAGCTTGAACAGTTCGCGGTCCACTTCCATCATGAAGGACATGACGCGGCGCGGGGTCACGCCGAAATACTGGTCCTCGAACTCCTGGCCCTTGGGCGGCTTGGCGCCGAAGAGACTGCGGCCGGCGATGAGCAGGTCGGGACGCGCGAAGATGAAATTGCGGTCAATGAGAAAATATTCCTGCTCGGGTCCGGCGTAGCTAGTCAGGGGCAGCTTGGTCTCAACGCCGAACAGCTTCAGCACGCGCTTGGCCTGCTTGTTCAGGGCCTGCATGGAACGCAGCAGCGGAGTTTTCTTGTCCAGTGCCTCGCCGGTCCAGGACACGAAAGCCGTGGGGATGCACAGGAAGGTTCCGTTGGGGTTCTCAAGGATGTAGGCCGGGCTGGTCACGTCCCAGGCGGTGTAGCCGCGTGCTTCGAAGGTGGCACGCAGGCCGCCGGAAGGAAAGCTGGAGGCATCGGGCTCGCCCTGGATGAGCATCTTGCCGCTGAATTCGGCCACTGCACCGCCCATCCCGTCGGGGGTCAGGAAGGAGTCGTGCTTCTCGGCGGTCAGGCCGGTCAGGGGATAGAAGACGTGGGTGAAATGGGTAGCGCCCTTCTCGATGGCCCAATCCTTCATGGCGTTGGCCACGACATCGGCCACGGAAGCGTCAAGCTTCTCGCCCAGTTCGATGGTCTTCTTCAGGGATTTGTAGACGGTTTTCGGCAGGCGTTCACGCATGACCTTGTCGTTGAACACGTTGCTTCCAAACATTTCCGTCAGGGAAGTTTCGCTGAAATTCAGGGGCGCATGCAGGGGTTTGTAGTCGGTGATTGCCTTGATGGCGTCCCTGCGGGCCGTGAGTCCGTTCATGATATCCTCCAGGACAAGTTGATGTATGCTTTTATTGCTACGTTGATCCGTGATTACAATTGCAAGGCCTAAAGCAATTCAGATGCCATTAGCACAACATATTGAAATATATAAGCACCATGAATTTTGGAAGTAAATAGATTACATTTTTGAAATATGCAATCCCGGCAATCCGGAATTAATTCGGAATTAAATTACAATTTTGCAAAACAGCCCGCCACGCCGTCATCCCCTGTCATGGCGCACCCTGGCTTGCATGGCGCGAATGGCTCCCGGGACAAGGCAATCCGCGACGTCCGCCTCGCGCGAATCATGCACATAAATGTCAACACGAATTTGAACCAGGCAAATAAGAGTTCAAAATTGCGCAGTGTTCTGCTAGTTTCAGGGCAATCCTCAATTCCAACCCGGAGCCGCCCATGCCCGCAGCCGTTCCCAGCGCCACCAACCTTCATCTGCTGTCTCGATATCCGATCTTCACCGCCGCCAAGACAGTGTGGGGGTATGAGATCCAGGCCACCGCGAGCATTGTCACGGACCAGCCTCCGGACCCGGATCGGGCCAACGTCGGGGCCACGGTCATCGCCGGTGATTACATCGGCCTGAACACCATCCTGGCCCGCAACAAGAAAATGCTCCTCTCCTACACCCGGGACCAGCTTCAAAAGCAGATCCCCTACGCCTTTCCGGCTCAGTCGTCCGCCATCCTGATCAGTCCGGATTTTCAAAACGATCCTGACCTGCTCCCGGCGCTAAGGCAGATGGCGGCGGACGGGCACACCATCGCCCTGGAATGGAATGCCGGGGTCACCCCCCTGCCCCCCCTCATGGAACTGGCCGACGTGATCTGTCTTGGCGCCCCGGACATGGCCGAAGAGCTTGCAAAAATCCCCCTGGCCGCCAAGACCGTGATCGTGCGCAACGTGACCACCCGCGAGGAGGTCGAACAACTGCAAAAACTGGGCGTTTCCCTTTTTCAGGGGCGCTTCTTCAAGACCGCCGAGATCATTCCGGGCAAGAAGCTGTCCTCACACCAGAATTCGCGCCTGCAGATTCTGCGCGTCATCGAAGCCGAATCACCCGATCTGGACCAGCTGGCCCAGACCATCCAGGCCGACGTGAGTCTTTCCTACCGACTGCTCACCTATCTCAACTCCCCGACTTTCGGGTTCATGCGCAAGATCGATTCCATCCGCCAGGCCATCGCGCTTCTGGGCTGGATCAACGTGCGCAATTGGCTGCGCGCCGTGCTGCTGGCGGACATCGCGCAGGGCGAGGAACAGACCGAACTTTTGCACCTTTCGCTGTGGCGGGGAAAATTCCTGGAACAGACCGTGGCCGGTCACGACTACTGGGACTTCAAGCCCGACGAGATGTTTCTTTTGGGCATGTTTTCCCTGCTCGACGCCATCCTCGGAATTCCCATGGCCGACGCCCTGGCCTTTCTGCCCCTGAACGACGCGCAGAAAAAAGCCCTGCGCGGCGAGAGCACCACGGAATACATGCCGCTGCTCACGCTCATGCTCGCGTTCGAGGACCAGGGGGAAGATGCTCCGGACAGGATCCTCATGGACCTGAACCTTGAGCGAGAAACAATGCAGCGACTGCATCGCGAGGCAGGCGCCTGGGCTTCCTCCATTCTGGAGATCGGCCAGGGCGCCTGACGACCCGGAGTTTATGTCAGGGGCGAAACCTTCCAGATGTTCCGCGCATACTCCATGATGGCGCGGTCGCTGGAGAACTTGCCCATGTTGGCCGTGTTCAGGATGGACATGCGCGTCCACAGGGCAGGGTCCTCGTAGCACTTCGAGACCCTGGCCTGCTCCGCCACGTATTTCGCGTAATCGGCCAGGACCAGATAATAGTCGCCGTGGGCCAGGAGCGAATCGACAATGGGTCTGAACAGGCTTGGCGCCTCCGGCGAGAAGAATCCGGTGGAGATCATGTCCAGCGCCTTCTTGAGCTCGATGTTGCTTTCGTAGATCTGCACGGGATCGTAGCCCCCGGAATGCAACCGATGCACGTCCTCTTCGGTGTGTCCGAACAGGAAGAAGTTGTCCTCCCCCACCACTTCCCTGATCTCTATGTTGGCCCCGTCCAGGGTGCCGATGGTCAGCGCTCCGTTGAGGGCGAACTTCATGTTGCCGGTGCCGGATGCTTCCATGCCCGCCGTCGAAATCTGCTCGGACAGATCCGCGGCCGGGATGAGTTTTTCCGCCTGCGACACACAGTAGTTGGGCAGGAAAACGACCCGCAGCTCGTTGCCCACGGCGGGATCGCCGTTCACGGCCTGACCCACGGCGTTGATGAGCTTGATGATGAGCTTGGCCTGCAAATAGCCCGGCGCGGCCTTTCCGGCAAAGAACAGCGTGCGCGGAACATGATGCGCGACGCTTCCCGAGCGGATGCGGTTGTAGATGGTGATGACGTGCAAAACGTTCAGAATCTGCCGCTTGTACTCGTGGATGCGCTTGATGTGCATGTCAAAAAGCGTGGCCGGGTTGATGCCTACGCCAAGCTTGCGCAGAACGTAGCGGGCCAGGAGTTTCTTGTTGCGCTTGCGCACTTCCTGCCAGCGCTGCTGGAATTCGGGATCGTCGGCATAGGCGGCCAGCTCGGACAGATGCGACAGGTCATGAATCCACTCGTTCCCGATGACGGAGCCGATCAGTTCGGACAGGGCCGGATTGGCCTGCATCAGCCAGCGTCGGGGCGTGATGCCGTTGGTCACGTTGGTGAACTTGCCGGGGTAAAGGTTGTCGAAATCCTTGAACAGCCGCGCCTTGAGAATCTTTGAATGCAGCTCGGCCACACCGTTGACCGTGTGGCTGCCGATGATGGCCAGATGGGCCATGCGCACCTGCTTGCCGTCGTCCTCGGCGATCAGGGACAAGGACCTCAAAAGATCGACGCGACCCGGAAAGCGTTTGCCCACATCGTCCAGGAAACGACGATTGATCTCGAATATGATCTGCAGATGCCGTGGCAGCATGCGCCCGATGAGTTCCACGGACCATGTCTCCAGGGCCTCCGGCAGGACGGTGTGATTGGTGTAGGAGAATGTCTTCTGGCAGATGGTCCAGGCCGTCTCCCAGGTCAGGGCCTCGTCGTCGACCAGGATGCGCATGAGCTCCGCGATGCTGATGGCCGGGTGGGTGTCGTTGAGCTGCACCGCGACCTGATCCGGAAAGCAGTCGAAAGAGGAGTAGTTGTTCTTGCGGAAACGCCGCAGGATGTCCTGGAAGGTCGCGGCCACGAAGAAATACTGCTGTCGCAGCCTGAGCTCCTTGCCGCGCGGGCTGGTGTCGTTGGGGTAGAGAACCTTGGAGATGTTCTCGCTCTCGACCTTGGACTGGACCGCGCCGATGTAATCGCCCCGGTTGAAGTGTTCGAGTTCGAAATCCCGGGTGGAGATGGCCTTCCACAGGCGCATGTTGGTCACGTGGCCGTTCTGATGACCTGGAACCATGATGTCGCAGGCCATGGCCATGACCGACTCCGTGTCCACCCAGCGAAAACGCTCGTGCCCGGCGCTGTCCTCGTAGGCCTCGCTACGCCCGTAAAAATTGATCAGGAACATGAAATGCCCGCGCCGAAGCACCCAGGGGGAATCCTGGCGCAGCCAGTTGTCGCAGCCTTCATGCTGATAGCCATTGACGATGGTCTGATAGAAGATGCCGTAGTCATAGAGAATGCCGTACCCATAACCGGGAATCTTGCACGTGGCCATGGAGTCCATATAGCATGAGGCCAGCCGCCCAAGGCCGCCGTTCCCCAGTCCCGGATTCCATTCCTCTTCAAGCAGCTCGTCCAGATCCAATCCGAAATCCCGCACCGCCTCGCGGCACTCCTCTTCCATGCCCAGGGCCTGGATATAGTTCATGAGGAATCGTCCGGGCAGAAATTCCAAGGACATGTAATACACGCGCTTGGTAATGGAATCGTAATAGGAACGCTGAGTCTCAAGCCACTGGCCCAGCAGGCGGTCGCGCACGCTGTAGCACAGGCCGAGATAATAGCGCTCCTTGCGCGGGGGGAAAGGGTCGCTGCCCAGGGTCAGGGCCACGTGCCGCTGTATATCGTCCTTCAGGGACTCAACGCTCTGGTTGCTTTCGGGGGCCGTCATCTTGCATCCTCCTTGGATCCTTTATCGTCGTGCTGGATAAGCAAGGCTACCATAAAAGAATTCCGAGAGAAACCTGCGCCTTTACAGCTCCCGCACAAATCTTACCTGTTCGAAAAAGGAGAAACGTCATGCGCAAATGCCCAAAATCAACCTGGCTGCTTCTGATATTCGCCTTCATCATGTGGCCCGCGGGAGGACACTCAATGGATAAGATCACAAAGACAGACGCCCAGTGGCGGGAAATTTTGAGCCCCGAGCAGTATCATGTACTGCGCGAAAAGGGCACCGAACCCGCTTTCAGCGGAAAATTCAACGACCATCACGAGGTGGGAACCTATGTCTGCGCGGGCTGCGAAACCCCGCTTTTCCACTCTGATGCCAAATTTGATTCAGGCACCGGCTGGCCCAGTTTTTTCAAGCCAGTGGACGAAACGCATATCGCAAAGCATGAGGACAAATCCTGGTTCATGGTCCGCACTGAGGTGCTCTGCGCTGTCTGTGACGGACATCTGGGTCATGTATTCCCCGATGGACCAGAGCCCACTGGATTGCGTTACTGCATCAATTCCCTTGCTCTGCAATTTGAACCCCAAAACGCTGGAAAATAGCCATAACTATCCGGAAAGAAACAATATTCTTTCCGGACAAACCCTTGAAACCGGAAGGCACATTCAGGGTTGCATCCATGGTGCCGTTCGGGTAGAGACCTCAATTGTTATGAACTATTGTTTCCATGCGGCCGGCACTTTCCCGCTCCCTTCTCTTCGACTCCCGCACCCCTCTCCCGTCGCCGGCAGCATCACCCCAAGCACGATGAGGTACGCACATGAATAGTCATGGAGTATTTGTCGTCACTTCGCTTTTTTTCGTCATGATCGCCTCTCTGGTAGGATTTGCCGCATATAACGGAACCAGACTGGAGACGGCCCGGCACTACGAAGCCCGGATCGCGACGCTAAACGAAGAACGACAGGAATTGACCCGCCAGGTGGCGGAGCTCAGGAATAGATGGGTCAAGGAAGTGACCGTGACCGCCTACAGCCCGACCGTCGAAGAATGCGGGCCCGACCCGCAGACGACGGCCAGCATGGGCAAGGCAAGGCCCGGCATTGTCGCCGTGAGCAGAGATCTGTTCGATGAAGGCTGGGTCTTCGGCAAGAAGGTCTACGTGAAAGGCCACGGCATCTTTGAAATCGCGGATCTGATGAGCAAGCGCTACACGCAGCGCATGGACATCTTCTTCCCCGACACCAACCAGGCCAGGCAATTCGGCAAGAAACAAGTCACGGTGGCCCTGCTGGCCAGCTAAAAAAAGGGTGCGCGAGCACCCTTTTTTGCGACCTTTGCGCGGGAAAGGGAACAAGACGTTTTGCCCCCTCTCGCGCAACTTCACGCTCTCTCTAGAAGTTGTAATCCGCCATGCGCCTTTCGGCGGCCACGGCCGAAACGAAGGCCACGCATTTCTGATGTTCGGGATGAACCTGATAGGTCTGCAGGTCCTCGGGAGAATCGAAGACCGTGTACAGGACCACCTCGGTTTCGGGCACGGAGGCGAAAACGTCCGTGCTGACGACCAGGGTGCGCAGCTGCGGGATGAGTCCCGGCAGGGCCCCGAGCATGTCCTTCATGATCGCCGCGTTTTCCGCCGCGCTCCGGCCTTCCGCGCTCTCCTTCAGTTTCCACATCACAATATGTCCGACCATGATTCCTCCATTAGGGTGATACGTTCCAGCAATCCTTGAAAAGATGGGGGTCGGCCAGCATCCGCCCCCGGACCGCGTCAGGCACGAGCCCGCTGGTTTCAAGGCCCGCGCAAAATTTTTCCCGCACCATGCTCGCGCTGACGTCCAGGCGCGCCATGGGCACAAGCACAACTCGCCGTCCCGTCTCGATGCGCCGCACCCCCGGCCCTTCCTCCCGCCATTTCCAGTGCCTGCCCAGAAATTCGTCCACCGCCGCCTGTCCCAGCCCGAGCCGGTCCACCACGGCGATGTCGGTCAGGAGCGGCAGCTCCAGCCCTCTGTGCCAGTCGGGCAGGGTCAGAAAATCCGGACTGCCGAGAACGAAGACATGGTTGGTATCCGGAAACATGGCGCACAGGCGGGTCAGGGTCACGTGCGAATACGAGGGGACGGGCATCTCCCCCTCCAGCGCGCTCACTCCCAGACCTTCCACCCCTGTCACCGCCTGACGCAGCAGGGTCAGGCGCAGATCGAAATCGAGCAATCCCGACTTACCCTTGTGCGGCGGAACCTTGGCGGGCAGCAGATCCACCCGCCCAAGTCCCAGCGCCTCCCGGGCCTCGATGGCCATGCGCAGATGCCCGTTGTGCACGGGATTGAATGATCCGCCGAGAATCCCCACCGAACCGGACAGGGGTCTAGACACGCACCTGCCCTTCTCCGAAGACGATGTACTTGAGGCTGGTCAGCTCCTTCACGCCCATGGGTCCGTAGGCGTGGATCTTCGAGGTGCTGATGCCGATCTCGGCACCCAGCCCCAACTCTCCGCCGTCGTTGAAACGTGTGGAGGCGTTGATGAGCACGCATGAGGCGTCCACCGTCCGCAGGAAACGCATGGCCCGGTCGTGGGTGCGGGTCAGGATGGCTTCGGAATGACCCGAGCCGTAGCGGGCGATGTGCTCCTCGGCCTCGGCCTGGGTGTCGACGATCTTCACCGCCAGGGTCAGGGACAGAAACTCGCGCCCAAAATCATCGACCTCGGCGTGCGTGGCCGTGTCGCCAAGAAGTGGCAGGGAACGTGGACAGGCCCTGAAAGACACGCCCAGCGGCGCCAGCAAGGCGGCCAGGCGGGGCAGAAATTCCCGCGCGACGCCCTCGTGCACGAGCAGGCATTCCAGGGCATTGCACACGCCCGGACGCTGCACCTTGGCGTTCTCGACGATGGACAGGGCCTGCTCCTGATCCGCGTCCTTGTGGACATAGATGTGGCATACGCCCTTGTAATGCTTGAGGACCGGCATGGTCGCGTCCTTGACCACGGCCCGGATCAACCCTTCGCCGCCGCGCGGGATGACCACGTCGATGTATTCGTCCAGGGCCAGCAGATGCTTGACGGCGGCCCGGTCCGTGGTCGGCACGATCTGCACGCAACCCTCGGGCAATCCGGCCGTGTCCAGGGCCCGGCGCAGCAAGCCACCCAGAATCTGGTTGGAGTGATAGGCCTCGGAACCTCCGCGCAGAATGACGCTGTTGCCGGCCTTGAGGCAGAGGATGGCCGCGTCGATGGTCACATTGGGGCGGGATTCGTAGATGATGGCGATGACGCCCAGAGGAATGCGCATGCGTCCGACGAGCAGACCGTTGGGGCGCCTTATCATGCCTTCCACCTCGCCCACCGGGTCGGACAGAGAGGCCACGTGGCGGCAGGCGGCGGCCATGGAATCCACGCCGCCATCGGTGATGCGCAGGCGATCAAGGCGCGCCTCGTCCAGCCCGGCGGCACGCGCGGCCTCCAGATCAAGAGTGTTGGCCGCAAAAATTTCCTGTCGAGAATCGTGCAGCAGGTCGGCCAAAGCCAGAAGCGCCCTGTTGCGCTCAAGGCCCGTGGCCGTGGCCAGTGTCCTTGCGGCGGTCCGTGCCGATGCGGCCAGCTCGCGCATTTGTGATTCCAGATTCATCCTTCGCTCCTGTCTGTGGTGAAAAAAGATCCAAAGCCGAAAATATTATTTTTCAAAGACTATACCAACGCCGCGCCACAGGCAAGAATACTTCATCCGGGCACCTTTTTAAAAGACCGGATATCCATTTATTCCGGCATGTTTTCCCCTTGCGCATTCTCTTTGACCTTTTTCGAAATTGCCTATAAACAGACGGGGCTTTTACAATAATGGCAATTCGAATCAAAGGAGCCTTTCCATGGAAGAACGCAAAGAGACACACGATATCCTGGCAACCATCGAACAGGAAATGGACTCCGACATCCATCCCCTGCTGAAGAAAATCCTGGACAACATCAAGCCCATCGGCATCACCATCGGCGGCATCGTCGTGGCCGTGGCGGTCTATTCGGGCGTCACCACCTACCAGGAGTCGCAGCGTGCAAAGGCCGTGAGCGAGCTTGGCGTCATCATGACCATGGCCGATCAGACCGCGCGCATCGAAAAACTCGAAGCCTTCGCCAAGTCCGGCCCCAAGGAGCTGCGCACCGCCGCACAGCTCGAACTGGCCCGCATCTTCATGGATCAAAACGATTACGAAAAAGCGGCCGGAGCCTGGAGTTCCGTGGGCCAGGGCGCCGACATCCGCGTCATCGCCGGGCTCGGCGAAGCCAAGGCCCTGATCCTCAAGGGCGATCATGCCAAGGCCGTCGAAATTCTGAGCGCCCTCAAGAAAGACGCAGGTCAGGAATTCATGCCCGCCATTTCCGCCAACCTGGCTTTCGCCGCCGAAAAAGCGGGACAGATCGAACTGGCCATCTCCGAATACGAGGCCCTCAAGTCCAAGGAAGCCGGCAACGAGGCATTCCTGGACTACAAGATCGGCACACTCAAATCCAAATCCTGAGACGAGTGAAATCCCAAAGGCGTCCCCGCTTGGCGGGGTTCGCCTGAGACCAGGGCCTTCGGCCTCGCCCCCCGAAGCAAACGCCATGAACGCATCTCAAAAGTTCGCAAACGATTTGGATACCACCCCATGATGACCGCCGAATTCCTGCATTATCTGCAAACGCTTCAAGGCACGGTGCAGCACCTCGATCCCATGAGCCCGCTGCAATCGAGCCTGGACAGCCTGCTCGCCATGACCGCCGAGGCCATGAAATACAAACGCATGGCGCTGGCCATCCTCGACCCCAAGGCCAACACCATCCGTTTCGACCTCACCTACGGGCACAAGGGGCCGGTGAAAGCCACGTACCTGCCCGGCCAGGGAGTCACCGGACAGGTTCTGGACAGCGGGAAATCCATCATCATCGAGGCCATGGGAAACGACGAACGCTTTCTGAACAAGGCCATGGGCCGCACCCAGAAGGAACTGGCCGAACTTTCCTTCATCTGCGTCCCGGTCACGCGGATCAACTCCGAGGGCATCCAGGAGGCGCTCGGCGTGCTCAGCGCGGACATCCCCTGCCAGACGCCCGAAGTGTTGCAGGTTCACTGCGCCTTTCTTGAGGTTCTGGCCGCTGTCATCGCCCGCCAGACCGCGTATCTGCAGGAAAACATGGCCCAGAAAGAACTCTGGGCCTCCATGGGCTTCCTGGGCGAGAGCCTGGATCGCGACACGGCCATGGTGCAGGCCAAGATCGTGGCCACCTCCAAGGCCATGGCCTTTGTCATGGGGCAGATCATGCAGGTCGCGTCGAGCAAGGCCTCGGTGCTGCTGCGCGGCGAATCGGGCACCGGCAAGGAGCTCCTGGCCGAGGCCATCCACAACGCCAGCTCCCGCCGCACCAAGCCCCTCATCCGTCTCAACTGCGCGGCGCTGCCCTCGGAACTGCTGGAGAGCGAGCTGTTCGGCCATGAACGCGGCGCCTTCACCGGCGCGGTAGGTTCCAAGAAGGGCCGCTTCGAGCTGGCCCACGGTGGCACCCTGTTTCTGGACGAAATCGGGGAACTCAGCCCCGAGGCCCAGTCCAAGCTGCTGCGCGCCCTGCAGGAAGGGGAGATCCAGCGCCTTGGGAGCGAGAAAAGCATCAAGGTCGACGTGCGCATCATCTGCGCCACCCACCAGCCGCTGGAAAACCTGATCAAGTCCGGCGAATTCCGCGAAGATCTCTATTACCGCATTAACGTCTTCCCCATCTTCATTCCGCCCCTGCGCGAACGCCGGGAGGACATCCTGCCCCTGGCCGAGTATTTCCTGGAATTCTTCGCCAAGGAGTACTCAAAAAACATCAAGCGCATCTCCATGCCCGCCATCGACCTGCTGACCCAGTACCAGTGGCACGGCAACGTGCGCGAGCTGCGCAACTGCCTGGAGCGGGCCGTGCTGATCTGCAACGAAGAGGCCATCCGCACCTACCATCTGCCACCGACCTTGCAGACTGCCGAAAGCTCGGCCACGGACAACCAGCTCTCCTTCGGCGAAGCCGTGGGCAAATTTGAGCAGGAGATCCTGGTCGAGGCCCTGCAGAAATGCGGGGGCAACATGCTGCAGGTGGCCAGGGAGCTCAGGGCCAGCTACCGGATCATCAACTACAAGATCAAGAAGTACAACCTCGACCCCAAAAAATACGACGGGCGGGGCAAGACGCGCAAACCCTGATTGCAGGAGGGTGCGCCCTGGGGTATGGTTCGGTGAAATCCGTCAACCCCGGGACACGCCATGCAACCCTCCCTTCATGCCCGAAAGCACATCAGGGCGCACCTTCTGGAGCGCCTGGCCGGCCGTGCGAACGACGACCAGGCGGCGATCCGAAGCACCGCGCTGAACCTCTTTTTCGAGACCAGCTTCGAATTCGAATCCCTGCGCGATCTCAAGTCGCTGTGCGTGCTCGTGCCCGATGTGTGCCTGGACACTCCCGCCTCCCTGTACATGCGTGGCCCAAAGGGCACGTTACGGCTGCGCCGGACCACCAGTACGCAAAAACCCAGACTCATCACCTTTCCCGAGCCCTCCTGCCCGAACCAGACCGTCGGCATACGCCTTGAAGGCCTGACCTCGATTCCCATATGCGAAACCGGAACCGAGCCCAAACTGCTTGGCATGCTCTGTCTGCACAAGGACTTGAGTCCGGAGGAAGAAGCTTTCTATCTCGAATACGTGCGCGCCCTAGCCCATCTCATGGCCGTGAAGCAGGTCGCCATCAGCAGCCGCCAGCGCCTGACCTTCATCTACAATCTGGTACGTGACATCGGGCACAACGTCATTGTGCCCAACATGCATTTCAAGCTGCTCTTCCTGCAGATGGAGAAACAGCTTGAGCGCCTCGGCCGCAAGGTGGACGCCCTCTCTCCGGTCCGCTCAAGCTCCCCGGACCGGGAAATCAGGCGCGAGCTTCCGGGCATGATCAAGGACTTGCAGACAAGGCAGAAATGCATCTCCAGGCGCTTTCAGCAATCGAGTCTCTTTCTGGAGAGCCTGCTTCGCCACGGACATTTTGAAAAAGGGCGTTACGACCTGCAGCCGCGCCCCTGCAAATTCAAGAGCCAGATCTTCGAGCCGCAGCTCGATCGCTTCCTGCCCCTGCTCAATGCCCAGGGCATCACCATTCGCATCGCCCCGGACGTACGCATCGATGAAGACATCACGCTGGAGGCGGATATCGGGCTTCTCGCGCAGGTTTTTGCCAACCTGCTCTCCAATGCGGTCAAATATACGGAATCCATGCCGGGAGAATCCGGCCGGGAAGAGAAACTGGTCCTTTACGGGTGGGAAAGCAAACCGCAGGCTTTTGGCCCGGGGCAGCCGGGCATCGAGCTTTACATCCGCACCACTGGACACGAGATACCAAGCCCGGATCGGATGAAACTTTTCAATGCGGATTTTCGATGCAGCGCCACGGAGAACGTCGAGGGCTCAGGCCACGGCCTTTACTTCGTCAAACAGATCGTCGAGCTGCACAATGGCCGGGCCGAATATTCCTACGCCGCGCCGATGAACACCTTTCACATCACCCTGCCCTGCCGTGACAATTCCCTAACATCGACGGAGCCCGGATCATGCCCCAGTCCATCCTGATCGTCGAAGACGACGAGCACCTCCGGACCTCCCTCGCCGCAAATCTCGAAGATGCGGGCTTCAGGATCCATGAGGCCACCGACGCACGCAAGGCCATGCATCTCTTCATGCACCTGGCTCCGGACCTGGTGCTTCTCGACCTTGGCATTTCCGACGACGAAGGAATGGGCCTGCTCGGCGACATGAAGATATCCCGTCCGTCCACTCCCGTGATCATCGTCTCGGGACGCACGCACATAAGTCACGCCATCGACGCCTTCAAAGCGGGAGCCTTCGATTATGTGACCAAACCCATCCTCAGCATGGACATCTTCATCAACGGCCTGCGCAACTGCCTGGCCCAATCGGGCATGCAGCGACGCATCCACGACACCCAGGAACACCTGATCCGGCTGATCGGAAAGCTCCCCGTCATCATTTTCATCATCAACCGCAACCTGGAATTCGAATTTCTGAACCATGCCACGACACAGATCCTCGGATATTTGCCGCAGGAGATTCTCAAGTCGCCCAGATCGTTCCTGAGGCGCATCGTGCGGGAAGACCGCAGACGGTTTCTGATCGCCTTGAAAAAAAGCCTGCAACCGGAAACTGCCGAATTCAGTCTTGAATTTCGTTTTCTGCACAAGAAGGGATATCCCGTCTCCCTCCTGCTCCAGTCCATTGCCTCGCCCCTGCCGCCCGGCGGCACCCCGGACAGGATCGAGGGCATGATCATGGACATGACCCGCAACTCCTATCTGGACAAGCTTCTGCGGCAGAACGAGAAGCTCAGCATGCTGCGCACCATGACCGAAGAGGTGGCGCACGAAATACGCAATCCCCTGGTCGCCCTTGGCGGCTTCGCCCGACAACTGCGCCTGCGCTACCCGGAAGCCGTCGAAACCAGGGTCATCCTGGAAGAATGCAACCGGCTCGAACGCCTGCTCCAGCGTATCACCGCCTATCTCGAACCCATCGACGTCACGCTGACCCCCTGCCAGCTGGCCCCCACGGTGAACTTCATCATGAGTCTGGTCTCCAGTCGTCTGGAGCACAAATCAGTCAGCTTCGACATCGAGCTCACGGATGACCTCCCTCCGGTCCTTGCCGATCAGGAATTCCTGCACCGCATCTTCATCTATCTCATCGGACATGGCGCCGACATCGTCGAACAATCCGGCTCGATGCGCATCAGGGCTTCGCAAGCCAACGAACTGGTCGTGACCGACCTGATCATGGACCCGGTGCGCACTCCGGCGACAGGGCAAGAGCGTCTCATCATGCCCTTCGAGGACGACGAGATGAACCTGGCCATGTGTCTGCTGCTGGTCGAACGCATTGGCGGGCACCTGCAGATTGAACAAAAGGATTCCATGGCGCGGCTGACAATGTCCGTGCCCAAGGCCCCCGCCCGCGAGGATTAAAATCCGCGGTCACCGGATGAAAAGGACGACATCAATAGCTGATTTCAAAAATTTCCTCTTTGCGACCACGACATTATGGACGAATAACGGCACATGTTCTATGCTGTTCCTTCACCCGCGCACATTCCCCGCGCTTTCGGGAATGCTATCATGAACCTGATCCACACAAGGAGCCTCCATGGCCCAGGATATTAGCTGCGTCAGTGTCGACGACCCCAAACTCTCCGCGCTTTTTCGTCCCTTTGCCCTGAAGATGGAGCAGCAAGGCCTGCCCGCCATCGTCATCAATACCTTCAAGTGTTACTTTAACCAATTTCTTTACGGTGCCCAGGGCAAGCTCTCCGACCGGGATATCGTGGCCGTGCATGACGATGAACTTGCGGAATATGATGCCATGGAGCAATTCAAGGCCAAGGGCGAAGAGGCGCTGGACAAGACCGCCGTCATAAAACTCAACGGCGGCCTGGGTACGAGCATGGGCCTGGAATCGGCCAAGTCGCTCATTCCGGTCAAGGAGGGGCTCAGCTTTCTGGACCTCATCCTGTTGCAGGCCAAGACGGTCCGCACCCACTACGGGGTGGACTTTCCGCAAGTGTTCATGAACAGCTTCAAAACCCACATGGACACCATGCTCAAGGTCGGCGATTTCAACAACGGCACCACCGGCATCGACCTTGCCTTCCTGCAGCATCGTTACCCCAAGATCATGGCCAAGGACCACACCCCGGCATCCTGGCCCCAGAATCCCGAACTGGAATGGAATCCTCCCGGGCACGGCGACATCTACACCGCCATGATCACCTCGGGCATCCTCGACGCCCTGCTGGACAAAGGCTACATTTACGCCGTCATCTCCAACTCAGACAATCTCGGGGCCATCATGAACCGTCGGCTGCTCGGCTACATGGTCCACCACAACCTGCCTTTTCTCATGGAAGTCGCGCGACGCACGGATCAGGACAAGAAAGGCGGGCATCTCTGCCGCCTGAAAAAGAACAGGCAGCTCGCCCTGCGCGAAGTGGCACAGTGCCCCGACACCGAGATGGACTCGTTCTGCGACATCGAAAAATACAAATTCTTCAACACCAACTCCATCTGGATAGACCTGCGCATCCTGCAGTCCGTTTTCGTCTCGCACCGGATGATGCCCCTTGACCTGATCATAAATCCCAAAAGCCTGGATCCACGGGACCCGTCCTCCCCCAAGGTCTTTCAACTTGAGACGGCCATGGGTTCGGCCATCACCAATTTCCTCAATGCCCAGGCCGTCATCGTGCCCAGAAAACGCTTTGCGCCGGTCAAGACAACCAACGACCTGCTCCTGGTCATGTCCGACTGCTTCGTGCGCACGGAACGCGAAACCATCATCCCCAACCCGGACCGCGTCACTTCCATGCCGTCCATTTCCCTGGACTCGCGGCATTACAAGAAAATCGACGCGTTCCTGGCCCGCTTTCCCAAGAATCCGCCGTCCCTGCTCAATTGCGACAGCCTTGTCGTCGAAGGGGATGTGCTCTTCGAGCAGGATGTGCAGTGCATAGGTGATGTCCGCCTCGTCAACCCAGGGCCGAATCAGGTCGTGGTCAAGGCCGGCAGCGTGCTCCAGGGAGAAACCCTTTTTGCGTGACGCAGGCTTGAGTTTCCCTGGCCGTGTCCTGCCGCTACTGGCGGCCCTGGTATGCTTGCTGCTTCTTGCCCTGTGTCCGGCAAGCGCCATGGCCGCCAAACAGGTATTCATCCTCAATTCCTACCACCCTGACTACAAATGGTCCGCGGACATCATGCACGGGCTGGAAGCGACCTTGCATCAATATGATCCGGAAGTGCTCATCCACGTCGAACACATGGACACCAAGCGCAACCTCGATCCCGAATATCTCGCCAACCTTCCTAACTTCATGGAGCTCAAATACGCCTTCCTGCGTCCCGATCTGGTCATCACGGTGGACGAAAGCGCCTTCTTTTTCATTCTTGAACACGGTGCGCGCATCTTCCCGGACACTCCCGTGGTCTTTTGCGGCGTGAACACCAACCCCCTGCCGCCGCTGCCCCGGAACATGACCGGCGTGCGCGAATACGCGGACCTGAACACGAACGTGAAGCTCATGCGCAGGCTACAGCCGCAAATGCGCAAGCTGATGGTCATCTCGGACAAGACCGCCACGGGCGTTGCTGCCGTGGCCGAACTGCACAAGGTCGTCCCCCCGGACCTGCCTCTGCAGGTGCTTGAGGATGCCCCCCTGCCGGAGCTGATGGAGCAGGTCAAAGGGATCGGCCCGGAGACGGGACTTCTCTTTCTGCTCTATTTCCAGGACCGCGATGGCCGGGTCCACGGCGCGACGGAAGCCATCTCGGCCATTTCCCAGGCCAGCCCGGTGCCGGTTTACGGGGTCTGGAATTTTCTCATGGGCCACGGACTTTTCGGAGGCTACCTGACCAACGGATATGAACAGGGCCGGATCGCGGGCAACATGGCCGGGCGAATCCTGGGTGGCGCGCGCCCAGTCGACCTGCCCGTGACCTATGATGACGGAATCCAGCTGGAAGTGGACATGCGCCAGATGGAGCGCTTCGGAATCACTCCCGACCGATTGCCGCCGGAGACGAAATTCCTTCACCCCAAAAGGGGAACCGAGCATGAAATCCTGATCCTTCATTCGTACCACAAGGGTTTCAAGTGGACCGACGACATTGAATCCGGAATCAGGGAAAGCCTGGGAGCGGACGCCGCGAACGTGGAAATGCATGTCGAATACATGGACACCAAGCGCCATCCCGAGCCTGAATTCACGTATCTGAACTACATCCTTATGCGTGAAAAGTATCGCTCGGCCAAATTTTCCGCAGTGCTGACCTCCGACGACAACGCCTTCAACTTTGCCCGCCAGTACCGGCAGACCCTGTTCAACAACGCGCCCATCATCTTTTGCGGCGTGAACTATCTCACCGATCAACAATCCCTGTCCGCTCAGGGAATAACCGGAGTGCTCGAATCCTACGACATCGTCAGCACGGTGCAGGCCGCCTCCCGCCTCCTGCCCAGGGCCAAAAAACTTTTCGTCATCAACGACGCCACCCCGACGGGCCTTGGCAACCACAACCGCTTCGAGGAGGTTCGCCACCTGCTGCCCGCCTCCCTTGACATCGAACTCCTTGAAAACATTTCCATGACCCGTCTGCTCGAACGTCTGCCAACGCTGCCGCCGGACAGCTTCATCCTGCTCATGAGCTTCAACCAGGACCGCGACGGGAACACCTTCTCCTACGAGGAGAGCTGCAAGAAAATCGTGAGCGCAAGCCCCGTGCCGGTCTTTTCCTTCTGGGACTTCTATCTGGGAGCCGGGTCCATCGGAGGGATGGTCACCAGCGGCCGTCACCAGGGACTGGCCGCCGGAAATCTGCTCCGAAACGTCCTGCGCGGACAAAAAGCCGGCAATCTGCCGATCATCACCATAAGTCCCAACGCGTTCATCTTCGACGCCAAGGCCATGAAAAGGCAAGGAATGGACTTTGGACTACTCCCCAGCGGCGCAACGATCATCAACGATGAATCGGACGCATCCCGGCATACCCGCGCCCTGTGGACGATCACGGCCCTGATTCTGATCATCGCCATGCTGCTTGGCATTCTTGTCGTCTTTTACCGCTATCAGCAGCGCAAACGCCGGGCCCTGGAGCGCTCCGTGCGCATCGACCCCCTGACGGGAGCGAGCACCAGAAGCGCCTTTGAATCGGAAATGCCGCAAAAAATCAAAGCAGCCGTGGAAAAAAACGAAAGGTTCATGTTCTGCTATGTGGACGTGGACAAGCTCAAGCAGGTCAACGACACTTACGGACATCTTCACGGCGACACCTACCTGAAGGAAGTCGTGTCCATCATTCGCGCCTGCGTCCGCGCCAGTGACGAAATCTACCGCATCGGCGGCGACGAGTTCGTGCTCATCTTTCCCGGATGCGGCCCGGACGAGGTTCAACGGGTCTGGAACAAGGTCCTCATACTCATCGACGCCGCAAACAACTCCGGCAGGATTCCCTACACCATGGGAGTCACCCACGGCTGCACGGCCTTCAACCCCCAGGAACCTCAGGATCTGGCAACCCTGCTCAAGAAGGCCGACCAATCCATGTACACGCGCAAAAACATCCACACGTCCTGACCCCGATTTCTGTTCTGTCCTCCCCCTCCTCCATTCCCCTTGCTCAGGGCTCCCGATCCGGAGCCCTGAGCATTTTATCGAGACGCAAAACCATACATCACTGCAAGAAACCGTCATCCCCTTGAAGAAGGGGATCCATCCCTTTTTTAACTACCTGAAAAGAATGGATCTCGCGCTATTGCCCGAGATGGCCCAACTTCGCGGCAATGACCAGCAGGTTCTTTCCTGACTTTTCACAGCACAGCCATTTCATACAAGACCAGTCCGAATACTCCGTAATGAAAAGCATTTTTCCCTGTGAAATAATGCACGCCGGAATTGTCATACAATCTGTTGCGCAAATCATTTTAATGATGATAATGTATGACAAATTCTAGACAATTTATCCGGAGGCAGCACGATGAGCATGCGTTTGGGAATCCGAAACAGGTTGCTTTTGTTGGTTGGCGTGATGCTCGTCTTCATCGGCGCGGTGGTCTCTTTTTTCGTATACCAGGCCGCGAACTCCAAATCACAAATGATAGATCGAGTGGGCATCATCATGACCGATGAGGCCAAGGACAAGATCAAGGTGCTGACCCTGGCGTTAACGAAATCCGTCGAGGCCGGCATCAGGGACGTGACCGATGAGGATGAAAGAATTGGCGTAATCAGAAATCTTGTAACCGACATTCGCTTTGAAGAGGATCAATCGGGATACATTTTCGTCTATCAGGGCACCATCAACAGAATCATGCCGCCAAACCCGGCCCTTGAAGGCACCGACCTCAAAGATCTCAAGGATCCCAACGGACTGTATCTCATTCGCGAACTGAGCGAGGCGGCCGAAAAAGGCGGCGGGTTCGTCGAATACATTTTCGACAAACCGGGCAAGGGCAACCAGCCCAAGATCAGTTATTCCACCCTGATCCCCGGCACCGACCTCTGGATCGGAACGGGCATCTACATCGACAACATCGCCGAAGCCCAGGCGAAAGTCGCGGCCGACCTGGAAAGCGCGGCCGCAAGGTCCCTGACCATCGCCATGTCCTTCATCGGTGCCGGATTCGCCTTTCTGGTCCTGCCCCTGACCATCTTCCTCATCCGCTCCATCATCACCCCGCTGAAGCGCATGATCGGCATGCTTAAAGACATCGCCCAGGGCGAAGGCGATCTGACCGCCCGCCTCAAGGACACCTCCGGCACGGAAACCCAGGAACTGGCCGAATGGTTCAACAAGTTCGTTGAGCAGGTGCATGGCATCATCCGCGAAGTGGCCGGCAACTCAGCGCAGGTCAATCAGGCCTCGACGGGACTCCTTGGCCTGGCCACCGACCTGCGCGGCGCATCCAGCGACATGACCGCCAAATCAACCAACGTGGCCGCCGCTACCGAAGAGATGAGCTCCAACATGAACTCCGTGGCCTCGGCCATGGAAGAGTTCTCCATCAACATCGGGACAGTGGCCACCGCCTCCGAGGAAATGACCGCGACCATCGCCGAAATCTCCCAGAACGCGAGCAAGGCCAAGGACATCACCGGTCACGCCGTCGGCAAGGCCACGGAAGCCTCGCGCCGGGTGGACGAGCTTGGCCATGCCGCGCGGGAAATCGACAAGGTCACCGAGACCATCACGGCCATTTCCTCCCAGACCAACCTTCTGGCTTTGAACGCCACCATCGAGGCGGCCCGGGCCGGAGAAGCAGGACGCGGTTTTGCCGTCGTCGCCAACGAGATCAAGGAACTGGCCATGCAGACCGCCCGCGCCACGGAGGAAATCCGGGGCAAGATCCAGGGCATCCAGAGCGCGACCGGGGTCACGGTTTCTGAAATCCAGCAGGTCAGCCAGGTCATCAACGAAGTGGACTCCATCGTCGGCACCATCGCGGCCGCAGTCGAGGAACAGTCCGTCACGACCCGCGACATCGCGGACAACGTCGGCCAGGCATCGCAGGGTGTGCAGGAAGTGAACGAGAACGTGTCCCAGGCCGAATCAGTGACCCGCGACATCGCCAAGGAAGTGGCTTCCGTGAACGAAGCCTCCGGCGACATCGCCCAGTCGGCCGAGGCGGTGCAAGCCAGCTCCGAAAGCCTGAGCGGACTGGCCCGCGACCTCAACGCCATGGTTGGCAAGTTCAGGATCTGAGCTTGGCAGAGCAGCCTCGAATCAAGCCCGGCTCGAAAAGCCGGGCTTTTTCTTTGGAATGAAGGCGGAGCAGGTTTCGTTTACGTCACGAAGCGGGTGCGGGTTGGTCCGGTCAGGTCGCTTCGACTGTCTGACCGAGCCAAGCATCGTTGGCAGAATCGTTGCCGTTCATCTTGCTCCGCTTTTTCGCCCTGCACGCAACGATTGCGCCGTACGAGGCCCGCGAGGGAGTTTCGAAGCGGCCTGACCGGACCAGCCCGTGCTCGCGCCCACCACAGTACTTCAAGGCGTTCTCATTGCGATATGATGGTGCGCGTAGCTCGATTGGAGGCATCAAAATGCAGAGACGCCTGGAGTCGGAAGGCCGTCGCGGAGGCGCAGAGAAAAATCAGGATCATCGCCAAAGGCCCGGGCACGCGCATTGATGTGGCTGATCCGCTTGAGTTCAGTGAAGGGCAGCCGGGTGTCGAGCATGCCACGCTCATAAGCCATCTCGTCCACGAAGCCGTTGACCAGCATGCGCCAGTCGATGCGGGCGTCGCTGGTGTATGGGCGGGCGTGACCGCGGATGTTGGTCGTACAGTTGCTTATAAGGGCGTTGTACCACTGCGGACGCGCATAAAGCTCGTTGATCTGACGCAGGTACTGCAGGAAAACCGGCCCCGCCACGTCCGGATTGAAAGCCAGCCGATACAGATACACGTCCTCATTGCGAAAATTTGTGCGCAGGCGGACCAGATCGCGCTCGTCGGCCAGCACACAAATCAGTTCGTACTGTCGAAAGAATCCGCGCAACGCGGAATATTCTTCGTCAACGGTCTTGCGGGTTTCGATGGAGACGCAAACGAAGTCGTCATCGCCGAATTGAAAGCTGAGCATGGTATGGGCAATGAGCGGCGAACCCCAGTAAACCAGAAACAGGTCCACAGCCTTGAGCTGTGAGAGGCGCACGGTCTTGTCGTAATGATTGACGGTGTACTGGGTTTCGGAAGTGTATTCGCAATTGCGGATATTGCGCAGAGTGATCAGGTCACCATTGATTTTGGCACGCGGCAGGATGGCGACATCGGGTTGCCAGTCTCTGGTATTCGACGGTTCCAGGGCAAACCACCAGACCAGAATCAGGAAAAACGCAGGACCGAACACGGCCAGCCGCATCCGCCACCCGCGCAACATGAGTGCTCCCAGCAGCAGCGCCCCTGCCGCCACTGCGGCCGGAACGCGCCAGAACTGCGGCAGATCGCCATAATAAACGGCCGGCACAGTCCACAGGACAGCCCCCAGCAGCACGACATAGAGCAGCGCCTGAGCGCCAATGCGGACAAGTTTTCGCATGAATATCACTTTAGTTTCAGCGCGCACATTTTAAGCAGCGGCCTGCATGTTGACCAGACCCGAGGGAAATGCCCTGTCAGGACAGTGCTCGCCCATCGGGGTCAGCCGACAAGCGGGGAAAGCAGCACGCCCTTGGCCAGCAGTTCCTCGAACTCCTGCGCGGGAACGGGTCGGCTGGCAAGATAGCCTTGCAGCACGATGGGTCCCATGGAAGCCAGCAGGCTTCGTTGGGCCTGGGTTTCCACGCCCTCGGCGACCAGGCGCAGATTGAGGGTCCGGGCCATGGATACGATGGCGGCGACAATGGCCCGACTGTCGGGATCGTCGGTGATGTCCTTCACGAAGGAACGATCGATCTTGAGCCCGTCAATGGGCAGGCGCTTCAGGTAGGAAAGGGAGGAATAGCCGGTCCCGAAGTCGTCGAGGAAAAAGGTTCCCCCTGCTTCGCGCAGATTGAGCAACGTCGTCTCGGCCTTGCTCACGTCGCCCATGAGCATGGACTCGGTAATCTCGAAATACAATTTTCCCGGACGCAGCTCCGTGTGCAGCAGCACCTCGCGCAGGGTCAGGGCCAGATCCGTTCCGGAAAATTGCCGCGAGGATATGTTCACGGACATGGTCAGGTCATGCCCTGCGTCCTGCCAGAGCTTGGCCTGACGCGCGGCCGTGCGCAGCACCCAGTCGCCAAGCGGCAGGATGAGCCCGGAATCCTCGGCCAGGGGAATGAACTCCGCGGGAGAAATGAGCTTGCCGTCGCTACGCCAGCGGATGAGCGCCTCGGCCCCGAGTATTTCCCCGCTCTGGATATGCACCAGCGGCTGGTAGAAAAGCTCGAACTCCTGGGCCTCGATGGCCTTGCGCAGCTTGTATTCCATGGAAATGCGCCGATGCGCGGCCACGTCCATCTCCGGGGTGAAATACTGGTAATTGTTGCGTCCCAGGTTTTTGGCCCGGTACATGGCCATGTCCGCATTCTTGATCAGCTTCGATCCCTCGGAGCCGTCGTCGGGTGCGATGGTCACGCCGATGCTGGCCGTGACGAAATACTCGACATCCCCGTGATGAAACGGAGCTTTCAAGGCTTCGAGCATCCGGGTCGCGATGTGGCTGGCGGCATCGACGGATTCGATCTCCGGCAACAGGACCAGAAATTCATCCCCACCCAGTCGGGCCAGGGTGTCCCCGCTGCGCAGGAGTTTTTCCATGCGGCGGGAGAGTTCCACCAGCAGCGCATCGCCGACACCGTGTCCCAATCCGTCGTTGATGGTCTTGAAGTTGTCGAGATCAAAAAAGAGCAGCGCGAGCTTGCCCTCGCTGCGTTCAAGTTGCGCCAGCGCCATGCGCAGCCGGTCGCCGAGCAGGATGCGGTTGGGCAGACCGGTCAGGGCATCGTGCTGGGCCTGATATTCCAGGGCGTCCTGCTGCCGCTTGAGCTCGGTTATGTCGTGAAAAATGGAAACATAGTTGGTAATCTCTCCCGCATCGTTCTTGATCGCGCTGATGGTCAGCCACTCGGGATAGGATTCGCCGTTTTTGCGACGGTTCCAGATTTCACCGGCCCAGTGCCCATCCGCCACGAGCTTGGCCCACATATCCTGATAGAAATGCTGCGGATGCCGATCGGACTTGAGTATGCGCGGGTTACCGCCCACGGCCTCTTGCGGGGTGTATCCGGTGATGATGCTGAAGCCCGGATTGACCTGTTCGATGGTCCCATGGACGTCGGTGACCACGATCCCCTCGACGGTATTCTCGAAAACCTTGGCGGCCAGCATGAGCTTCTCCTCGGCCTTCTTGCGCATGCTGATGTCGCGGACCACCGCCAGATAGAACTCCGGATGATCAGCCTTGCCCCACAGGGGAGAAATGGTCGCCAGCCCCCAAAAAAAGGTTCCATCCTTGCGCACATAGCGCTTTTCCAGAGTGATCTCCTTGTGCGTCTTCGCGACCAGACTCTGCATGGCATCCTGCGAAACCTGCCAATCATCGGGGTGCACAAGATCATGCGGAGTAAGCTGGCCAAGCTCCGTGGCGGAATAGCCCGTAAGGTCGGAAAATTTCTGGTTCACCTTGATGAACCGGTGCGAAACGCCCTCGAACTGGGCCACGCCTACGCTGGCCATCTCGAAAAAAGCCCTGAAACTGCGCTCGCTGGCGGACAAGGCGGCGGTACGCTCGTGAACCTGCCTGCTGAGCCGCGCATTGAAAAAGAAAAGCATGGCCGTGATCCCGGTTCCGACAAAAAGGAAAATGCCCAGAACGATCAAAGTCATGCGGATGGCCTGCTGCTTGCGGGCCTGCAGATTCTCCTTGAATTCCGGATAGAGAAATCCGGACAGGTCGTAATCCGGGCTCATCATCCCCAGTTTGACATAAAGGTCTGCGATGTGCCGCCAACGCTCGGGATTCATGTGGCCGATCTCGACAAAATCCGGACGGATCAGCCTGCGCATGGTCTTGGCTTCGAAAAGAAGATGCTCCATTGAAAGCTCGGAGGAGTATCGAGCGCGAATGAGCTGGGCCAGCTCCTCCGGATTCTCCATGGCATATCGCCAGCCGCGCTGCACCGCGCGCAGAAAGGCCTCGACCCGCTCAGGATGTTTTTCCACCTGCTCTTCGGTCGAGACCAAACAGTCGCCGTAGAAATCCACTCCGTAATTGATGGGCCTGATGTACGCGGCGGGAACACCGCGCTCCTGCATGTGGTAGGGCTCACTGGTCAGGTAGGCGCTCATGGCGTCGACCCGTCCGGCCACAAGATCCTCGATATCCCATGAATGCGGAACCAGGGTGACGCTCTCCAGCGCAACCCCCTCGCTGACGAGCATGGCCAGACATTCCGGATCCGTTGCGGAGGTCATCATGATGCGCTTGCCGCGCAGGTCATGAGGAGAATCCAGGCGTGAATCCTTGAGCGTCATCATCACGCTTGGCGAATGCTGGAAAATGGCGGCCAGAGCGACCAGGGGGCTGCCTTCCTGGCGTTTGATGAGAATCGCCGGAGAATCCACGGCAAACTCGGCCTCCCCGGAGACCAGTCTGGCGGCCGGGTCGATACCCGGAGCCCCCTCCAGCAGCTCCACCTGCAGGCCTTCGTCCTCGAAAAACCCTTGGGACACGGCCGCGTAGTATCCGGCAAACTGAAATTGATGTCGCCATTTGAGCTGCAGCCGAACGTTCTGGGGTGAATTGGAGGCAGCGAAAACACTGTCGCAAGGCGCAAGAAAAAGACCGGCCAGAGTCAAAAAGGCAAGAATAGCCGACAAAAGGGAAAAAGGCCCCATTACGGTCCTTGGGATAAGACAAACTGAGCAGAAATATGTACGCATAAGGCAAAACTTAACATTCCGACACAACGGGTCAAGAACAAACACGCGCCCCTTCCCGGCCGGGCGGGGAAACAATTTCCTGATGACCGCCGCAAACTTCCCGTGTAGGCGAGGCCAGACGCTTTTCACCAAGGACTGGACTGATGACCAACAACGACATTCTGCGCCGATTGCGCTATGCATTGAACCTGGACAACGCCGGCGTCATCCGGCTCTTTACCCTGGGCGGGCACGGACTGAGCCAGGAAGATCTCGATCTCCTGCTCAAGAAGGACGACGAACCGGGCTTCGTGGACTGCCCGGACGTGCTGCTGAGCGCGTTTCTGGACGGACTGATCACCTCCAGACGCGGCGCCCGGGAACTGGCCCCCGAAACGGCCGAGACGCTGAACAACAACCTGATCCTGCGCAAGATCCGCATCGCGCTCGAACTCAAGGACTCGGACATGATCCGCATCCTGGACGCAGGCGGCATGGAAATCTCGAAATCCGAACTTTCCGCCCTCTTCCGCAAACAGGGGCATCGCAATTTCGTGTACTGCCGGGATCAGCTTTTAAGAAAATTTTTGAGCGGGCTTGCGAAAATCTCGCGGGAGGAACTTTCATGATTGAATTCGGCAAAACCGCGACCCTCAAGGTCATGAAAATGGTCACGGGCGGAGCCTATCTCGACGGCGAAAACCTGGGCGAGGTCTTCGTGCCCAAGCGCGAGCTTCCGGCGGGCACGGCCGTTGGCGACAGCTTGAGCGTCTTTTTGTACCGGGACTCCGAGACCGTGCTCACGGGCAGCGTAAGCAAGCCCAAGGCCGAAGTCGGCCAGTGCGCCTTCATGAAGGTCGTGGCCGTGACCAAGTCCGGAGTCTTCGTGGACTGGGGCCTGCCCAAGGACCTCTTTGTCCCGTCAAGCGAGCAGTACAAGGCGCTGGAGGAAGGCCGCTCCTACGTCATCCTCGTGTACATCGACGAACGCACCGGCCGTCTGGCGGGCACGGCCAAGCTCCACTCCTACCTGAGCGAAGAGGGGGAAGGATTCAAACCGGGTCAGGAAGTTGATCTGCTTATCAGCGGTTTTTCGGAACTCGGTTTCAAGGCCGTGATCAACAACACGCATCTCGGACTGGTCTTTCGCGACGACGCACCCGGCGAGTTGCGCTATGGCCAGCGCATGAAGGGCTTCATCAAGGCCATCCGCCCGGACGGCAAGATCGACCTGTCCCTGCTGCCTCCCGGCAGGTCCGGCCTGGACATGCTGGCCGACCGCATTCTGGCCCATCTGGCGGCATGCGGAGGAAGCACCGACCTGACGGACAAAAGTCCGGCAGAATATATCGCCGCCGCCTTCGGGGCCAGCAAGTCCAACTACAAAAAAGCCCTGGGCCGCCTCTACAAGCAAAAGAAAATCAGCATCGAGCCGGACCGGATCGTGCTGCTCTGAACCTTCAGCTAACGGCGCAGGACCACAGGGATCAACGCAAAAGAGCCGCAGGAATTTTCCTGCGGCTCTTTTGCGTTTCATGAAGCGGGAATGGCGCCGGCCCGCTAGCCTCGGCGATCCACCAGATCCTGCAGCGGCTTGGGCAAAATTCCTCTCAATTTCAGGGAAATGGATTTTTCGTGGCGCTGCCAGATGATGCCAAGCCAGATCACGCCAAGCCCAATGACGGTCAGCACGAAAGGAAAGAGCAGGCTGTCCTTGAAAACGTTCCAGGACAGGTAGCCCAGATAGCCCGCAGCGCCCAGGCCACCGAAAACGGCGAAAACCCTGCGTCGTAGCGCCGCGCCGCAGAAGATGAGCAGCATGTTGACGCAGAAATAGAGAAACTTGTTCAGCTCGCTGTCGGAGCGCATCAGCGAAAGCCCGCCCCAGAACGCAGTGACCCCGAAAATGTAGAGCCAGAAGGCATAGTCTTTTTCACCCCTGGTGCGGATGTCGATCCACAGGGCAACAAGGGTGATGGCCACGCCGGACCAGAGCGAGACGAGCTTGCGCAGTTCCCAGGAGACGTCGGCCTGGCCGAAGATGAAAGGCGTCAGGTCCATGCTCATGTACCACAGCGTCGCGGCCACGGGCATGACCAGAAACGGCAACCGGTAGCGCCAGAGCAGGATCGCCCCTGCGGCCAGGGTGCCCAGCTCCATGAAGATCCAACGCCAGTCGATATAGACATGGTAGTCGCGGTAAACCCGTCCGTCGGCCCACCAGCCCATGGCCTCCTGGAATCCATAGATCGCCAGCGGAGTCAGGGCCACGACAAAGGTGGCGATGATCCCGGCCGGGATGGGCAAGCGGCGCGTGTGCAGAAAATTTTCGGTGAGCAGAAGCCCGGCCACGGCGTAGGCCACGGCAATGCCAAGCAGCCCCCACCCCCCGAACGACTCCCAGCCCAGGGTCATGAACAGGCTCATGGCGCCGATGGCCATGAGGCCGCCCAGATAATAAAGGATATGGGTGAAGCGAAAACCCGGCGTGTCCACGGCCGAGGCCTCCAGAAACTCCCACAACAGCCCCGCCTGTCCGGCATCGAGTATGCCCTTTTCCACCGCCTGTCGCAGCCTGTTTCTGCTGACGTCCATGCATCCTCCGGATTTCGTGACATGTCCGGACCATGGTCCGGAATGCACATTCCTTATGCCCGGTCGCGCCGACAAGGCAACGGACAATCACGATCATGCCGATCACCCATCATCACAGAACTCTCTGTGCCACTTCTCTTTGCTCCCAGAAATCCGATCAATTCATGAAGATTCTGCTGGAGGCAGGCCTCATAAATTTATCATGGAGGCCTGATTCAGATTGATTGGGCAACATAATAAGAATGCCGTTTACACGAAATTCAGGACACCCTCTGTTCAAACAAACTGAGCCACTTCTGTTCGAAGCATGAAAAGATCCTACAGACTTAACATATCTATATAATTACCTATTTCTTCATCTATAACTAAAAAATGGAAATCCCCTGTATTCATTTTTGCGCTATAAAATACTTCAATCATACTAACAGAAATTTTATTGAGACTTTTAAAAGCATAAATGAAATTATGTATTATAATAATTTCATTATTTGATATATCTGTTAAGCAGTCATAAAGTGCATCAAAATTGCATCCATAATAATCTGGAAATTTAAGTTTTTTTTTCAACTCATGGTGCATTTGTTTTTCATTAGTCATATTTTTTCCATCAATAATTATAAAATCCATACTATCTAATCCTTTGAAAAGATTTATAATGGTCTGTAGTTTTGTACATCAAACCGTCGTTTGAAATAATCAACCGTTCAGCTCCACGGTATCCTTGATCATAATTAATATCTACTTCTATCCATGTTCGATCAGGTGCATCAGGAAGAATGCCACTTCTATTTTCATAAATATCTCCACCAATGCTTTTCCCTGGAGCAATTTCGTGAAGATTACCCTTGGAGCTATCCCAACCAAGTGCTTTTGCTTCCTTCTTTGTGATAAAATTATCCGGCAATTTGCCGTGTTGCCCAATAAATTCAGTAACCTCATCAAATCCAGTTTTATGTACAGCTTTTCCTGCTACACGCCATGCATCACCCGCCTCATCCCCAAACTTCCCAACAATCTTCGCACCCAACCCCGCGAGTCCGAATTTTTCGACAGCGCTTACAATCTTGATGGCCACCACATTG
>NZ_JADBGG010000037.1 GCF_014873765.1 Desulfomicrobium macestii
AACTCAGTGGTAGAGTGCAACCTTGCCAAGGTTGAAGTCGCGAGTTCAAATCTCGTTTCCCGCTCCAGATTTTTCGGCCGGTCCCTGACCGGCCTTTCCTTTCAGCCTGACCGCCACGCAAAAAATGCTTGCCTCATGCCGGTCTTCTGATTAGGACAGCCTCACTTCGAGCGCGGGAGTAACTCAGTGGTAGAGTGCAACCTTGCCAAGGTTGAAGTCGCGAGTTCAAATCTCGTTTCCCGCTCCACAAAAATCAAAAGACCGGTTTATCCGGTCTTTTTTTTTCGCCACGACAGATCATGCCCCGCAAGCCCTAAACTTTGCCGCTCCATCAGCTTCTCCGGGCAAGCGGCGATCCTGACGCCCTCAGCGCTTTCCACCAAAGAGCGAACCCAATACTCCGCGCAGTATCTCACGACCAAGCTGGGTCCCGATGGTCCGCACCGTGCTCTTGACCAGAGCCTCGGCCACGCCCTGCCTGCGACCCGAACCCGATAACCAGCCCCCATCCTTTCCTTCGGCCTTGGCCCGTGTCTTGACCTGCCGGGCCTCTTCCTCCCGGACCATGGATTCTCGCGCCCTGGTCTGTAAAAGCTCGAAAGCCGATTCCCGGTCCACGGCCGCATCGTAACGCCCTTTCAGCGGAGAACGGGACAGTATGGTGGTTCGCTCCTGGTCCGTCAGCGGGCCGATGCGCGAATAGGGCGGGCGGATCAGAATCCGCTCGACCATGCGCGGCCGGCCTTTTTCATCCAGGGCGGAGACCAGGGCCTCGCCCGTGCCGAGACTGACGATGGCCTCGGCGGTGTCAAAGGTGGGATTGGCCCGAAAGCTCTCGGCCACGGCCCGCACGGCCTTTTGCTCCCTTGGCGTGTAGGCTCGCAGGGCATGCTGGATCTTGAGCCCAAGCTGCCCCAGGATCTGATCCGGGACATCAGCCGGGCTCTGGGTGATGAAATAAATGCCCACGCCCTTGGAGCGGATCAGGCGGACAACCTGCTCGATCTTGTCCACCAGGGCCTTTGGCGCATTGTCGAAAAGCAGATGAGCCTCATCAAAGAAAAAGACCATGACGGGCCTGTCCGGATTGCCCACCTCTGGCAGCTGCTCGAAAAGCTCGGCCAGAAGCCAGAGCAGAAACGTGGCGTAGATCTTCGGCGAGCGGGACATGAGGCTTGAGGCGTCCAAAATGGAAATGACGCCGTTGCCCGAAAAATCGACATGCATGAGGTCACCAAGGTTCACTGCCGGTTCGCCGAAAAAGATGTCCCCGCCCTGCTCCTCCAGCACCAGCAACTGCCGCTGCAACGCGCCCACGCTGGCGGCGCTGATGTTGCCGTAAGTGCCGCGCAGCTCCGCCGCATTTTGCGCCATGAATTCCAGCATGGCCCGCAGGTCCTTTAAATCAAGGAGCAAAAGACCCTGCTCATCGGCAATGCGAAAGCAGGCGTACAGAATCCCGCCTTGCGTCTCGTTCACTCCCAGCAGCGAGGAGAGAAGCAGCGGCCCCATCTCGGAAATGGTGCTGCGCAGGGGATGCCCGCTTTGGCCAAAAACATCCCAGAAAACAACGGGACAGCCCTGAAAGGAAAAATCTTGCGCGGGCATGACGGCCAGGCGCTCGTCAATCTTGGGATGAGGCGTGCCCGGCGTCGCGATGCCTGACAGATCGCCCTTGATGTCGGCCGCAAAGACCGGAACCCCCATCCGCGCATAACTCTCCGCCAGCACCTGCAGCGTGACGGTCTTGCCCGTGCCGGTGGCCCCCGTCACCAGACCGTGACGGTTGCCCATGACTCCAAGCTGATACAAACCCTGCCCGCCCGCACCGCCAAGCAAAAAATCGTCTGCGCTCATGGACCCTCCTTGAAGAGTGCACCGCCGTGTGTTGACTCTCCACACACATATCAAGACAGGTTCAAAAAACAAAGGCCATTGACTTGCTCCAAAAGCCTCGTCACAACAACCCTCGAAACGTTGTTCATCCCGCGCAGGCAACGCTTCGCGCGCGATGACCCTTGAAACCAACCCCAACCCGTCGCAATTCGGACCAATATGATCAAGATACATCCCTGCCCCAAGGGCTACGTCACGGACCTGGACAAGACCTGCACACCCGAAGAAACCGTCACTCGGGCACGGGCAGCCCTGGCGAACTCCGGTAAACGCATCCTGGCCCAGACCCGGCGCATCGACACCGGCCGTCTCGGCATCCCGGTCTACATGTCTATCTGCGGCGAGGACGCCCGGGGCATCATGCCCACCCGCAAACAGATGGGCAAAGGCGCTTCCGCCCCCCAGGCCGAAGCCTCGGCGCTGATGGAGCTGGTGGAGAGGTTCAGCTATTTTTCCTACTGGGACAATCCCGAAAACTTTCAGTCCATGACCTGGTCGCAGGCACGAGAAACTTTTGGCGACAGGCTCCTGCCCATCTCCTACATGCTCCAGTCCGTGACGGACGGAGTCTGCGAAGACGATGCGGCGCGCATCCTGGACCTTTTGCCCTGGCGTTTCGCGCCGGTCACGGACATCGGCGGAGGACAGGAGTTCATGGCCCCGCTGGACTGGTTCAAGAAACTCAACGAATTCAATGGCTCCTCCGCAGGCAACACCCTGGAGGAGTCCATGCTGCAGGGCGGATGCGAACTGGTCGAGCGCCATGTCTGCGCCGTCGTCGACCGCACCCGGCAGGAAACGCCAAGCATCGATCCTGCCTCCTTCACCGACCCGGTCCTGATCGAATTGCACGAAAAATTCATCGCCAACGGCCTGAAAGTCTTTCTCAAGGATTTCAGCCTGGGCCTGCCCGTGCCCACGGTGGCGGCCCTGGTCATGGACCCCGCCACCTTCCCGCACAAAAGCGAGATCGTCTTCACGGCAGGCACGGCCTCATCTCCCGAAAAGGCGGCCATCCGCGCCCTGACGGAAATCGCCCAGCTCGGCGGGGATTTCGAGACCTGCAGCAATTACGAAGCCTCGGGCCTGCCCAAGTTCATTCATCCGGATCAGTGCGCGTGGCTGACTTCCGGCGCGGTGGTCTCCATCCACTCCCTGCCTTCAAACACCAACGCCGATATCGCAACGGAGCTCGAAATCTTCTGTGCGCGGCTCAAGGACCAGGACTTCACCTTTTTCTCCGTGGACACCACGGTCAAAGAGCTTGGCATCCCCGCCAACTACAACTTCGTGCCCGGATTTCTGTTCCGGGAGCGCACGCCCATGGCCTCCCTGGGCCTTTTCGTGGGCCGCGTGCTGGCCGAGGACATGGACCCCGAGCAGGCCGAAGCCGGGCTTGACGTGCTGGAAGAAATCCACCCCGAGGCCCATTACCTACCGTTTTTCAGGGGCCTCGTGGCCCTGCGCCAGGGCGATATCGACCAGGCCGCGTCCTGGTTCGCCCGGGCCGAGCACCTCCAGCCTGAAGCCGACGACCGGGGCCTGGCCGCGTTCTATCAGGCCTACGCGCTTTCCCAGCAGGGACAGTGGTCCGGCACGATCCCCCATCTGGACCGTGCCGTGGAGTACTGCCCCGAGGTCAAGGAGTACTTCAACCTGCGCGGGGTGGCCTATTTCAAGCAGCAGGAATTCGCCGGAGCGGCGGCCAACTTCGAGCTAGCCCTCGCTCTTGACAGCGGATCAGCCATGGACCTGGCCAATCTGGGTCTGTGTCATAAGTTCATGAACAACGCGGACAAGGCCCGGGAACTCCTGACCGAAGCGCTGGCTCTCGATCCAGGTCTGGAATTCGCCCGCACCCATTTGAACGAACTGTAGCGCCCGAAGGAGAAAAACATGGATATCAGCAAGAAAATCGCCGAACTCAAGACCGAACCCGGATTCGGGGAAAACGTGGGCATGATCCTGGTGCACAACGGCGTGGTCCGCGCCTGGTCGCGCAAGGACAAATCCAAGGTCGGCCGGGTCAAGATCGAAGTCGATCAGGACAAGGTCGAGGCCATCCGCGCCGAATTCGAAGCCCGTCCCGGCATCTTCAGGGTCGTGGCCGAAGCCAGGAGCGGTGAATACGTGCCCGGCGACGACCTGCTTTTTCTGATCGTGGCCGGCGACATCCGCGAAAACGTCAAACCGGCCCTGAGCGATCTTCTGGACCGCATCAAGTCCGAAGCCGTGAGCAAGCAGGAACTTGCCCAGTAAAATGGAGAATCCCCAAACCATGAAGCGTCAATCTCTTTTCGCGTTGATCATTCCGATCATTCTTGGCGCCTTCCTTGTCGCGTCCACGGCCGCCACGGCGGCCACGGACGCGCCAATTCCCACCGGCGGCACAACCTTCGACTACGCTTGGCTCAAAGGCCGCGCCCGGGCCCTGGCCGCCACGCCCCATGTCAGCCACGAAGGGGAGTTGCCCAAGGTTCTGCAGAACCTGACCTGGGACGACTACATGCAGCTCTCCTTTGATTCGGAGCATGCGCTGTGGCAAGGCGAGAGCTCTCTTTTTCGCGCCGAACTCTTCCACCTCGGCCTGTACTTCAAGACCCCCATCACCATCTATGAGTTACAGGACGGCAAGGTCAAAGAGATCGACTACACCCCGGACCTCTTCAAATACGGGAAATCCGGGATCAAGGGCAAGGACCTGCCAAAAGACCTCGGCTTCGCCGGTTTCCGCTTCCGCTTTCACACCGACTGGAACCGCGATCTGGTGGCCTTCCTGGGTGCGAGCTACTTTCGCGCCGTGGGCGGCGAGATGCAGTACGGCCTGTCCGCCCGTGGCCTGGCCGTGGACACTGCCTTGCCCAGAAACGAGGAGTTTCCGCTCTTCACGCATTTCTGGCTGGAAAAACCCCGCCCTGGAAGCGACACCGCCACCGTCTACGCCCTGCTCGATTCACCCAGCGTCACCGGCGCCTACCGTTTCGACATCCGCCCCGGGCAGACCCTCGGCATGAAAGTGGACGCCGCCCTCTACCCGCGCAAGCCCATCGAGCGTCTGGGCGTGGCACCCCTGACCAGCATGTTCCTGACCGGAGAGAACGATCGCCGCATGGGCTACGACTGGCGGCAGGAGATCCACGACTCCGACGGATTGGCCATCCATACCGGCAACGGCGAATGGATCTGGCGCCCCCTTGAGAATCCTCCATTCCTGCGCTTCAACGCCTTCATGGATCGGAACCCGCGCGGCTTTGGCCTGTTCCAGCGTGATCAGAATTTCGATCACTACCAGGACGACGGCGTGTTCTACGACAAGCGCCCAAGCGTCTGGGTGGAGCCGGTGGGAGACTGGGGCGAGGGCTCGGTGCAGCTGGTCGAGATCTCCCATGTGGACGAAACATTCGACAACATCGTGGCCTTCTGGAACCCCGCCGCTCCGGTGGAGGCAGGACAGGAGCTGCTCTTCAGCTACAACATCTACTGGGGCACGCAGCCGCCCATGCCGGGCCAGCTGGCCCATGTCGTGGACACCTTCACGGGTCTTGGCGGAGTGGTCGGCCAGAAACGCGTCTATTACAGCAAACGCTTCGCCGTGGACTTCACCGGCGGCGATCTGGCCATGATCGCCAAGGACAAGAAGATAACGCCGGTCCTTGAGACTTCGGCCGGCCGCATCGAACTGACCTCGGTCCGTCCGCAGCACGCCATAAACGGCTTTCGCTGCATGTTCGACGTGGTCCCGCCCGACGAGAGCCAAAACCCCATCAACCTGCGCCTGCACCTCGAAGCCGACGGCCGGCGCATCAGCGAAACCTGGGTCTACCAGATGACGCCCCCGCCCATGCAGGAGCGTACGCTCTATAATCCCTGACCTGCGGGCCTGTACCGAAAAACGAGCATGAAAAAAGGGCTTTGGCACACGCCGAAGCCCTTTTTCGCGGTCAGGCCGTCAGTCTGGTCAAAGGCCGCGCAAGACCTCCGCGGTCAACTCCCGCACCCGCACCGCTTCCTCATCCTTGCCGTGCTTGATGCAGCCTTGGGCATAAAGCCGCACCCTCTCCCGCAGCGCCGCCACGACCATGACCCGCTGCTCGTCGCCAAGCGCCATGCTCCGCAACAGATCGACCATGGCGTAGATGCGGTACAGGTCAAGGCCGATGATGCGCCGCGAGAGCTGGTCCGCGTGCCCCCCGGTCTTGACCGTCAGCGCCTCGGGCACCAGCCCCACCGGATGGCGCGTCCCGACGCGCAGCCACAGGCTGTAGTCCTCGCAGGCGGGCAGGCGTTCGTCGAAGGGCCCGAGCTCCCTCCACAATTCGCGGGTGAACATGACGCAGGACGGACTGATCAGGCACAATTCCAGGGAGCGTTCAAGAAACCAACCGGCGGGCTTGGCATGCTTGAAACGGGGATTGACCCTTTGCCCGTTCCTGATCCAGATTTCGTCCGTCTGGCAGATCGCAAACCCGCTCTCGGCCATGAAGCGGACCTGTTTTTCGAGCTTGTCCGGCATCCAGTAGTCGTCGGAATCCAAAAGCGCGACATATCTGCCACCGCTGGCCGCGATGCCCAGGTTGCGGGCCGCGCTGACCCCTTTATTTTCCTGATGCATTCCCGTAAGCCGGGGATCGTCGAATTCGGCCAACACCGAAGCCGTCGCGTCGGAGGAGCCGTCATCGACGACAAAAAGCTCAAGATCGGTCCAGGTCTGCCCCAGCACGGAGGCAACGGCCCGGCCCAGAACATCCGCCCGATCGTGGGTGGGAATAATCACGGAAACACATGTCATGAGAAGCATCCAGGTCGTCAATGTACGGTGGTTCAACGCCACAGCCTGGTACGGAATGTACTTGAGCCGCCTCCTGCGTGAAAGCGGCCATGAGGTCCTGGTCCTGGGGCTGCCGGGCACCCTGTCCGCCCGCAAGGGAGAGGAATGGGGGCTGCCCATGCGGCTTCTGGACCTGAACACGGCCACGCCCTGGGGCATAGCCTCGCTGCATGGCAAACTCAAGCGACTGGTGCGCGAATTCAGACCCGACGTGGTCAACTGCCACCGGGGAGAGAGCTACCTGCTGTGGGGTCTCATCAAGAAAGAGCTGGGGGGATTCCGACTGATCCGCACGCGCGGAGACCAGCGCCTGCCCAAGGCGAACCTGGTCAACCGCTGGCTGCACAATGACGTCAGTGACGCGGTCATCACCACCAACTCGCCCATGACCCGCCATTTCAGGGATGTCTTTAAGGTGCCAAAAAACAAGCTGCACCAGATCCTCGGCGGTGTGGACACGGATACGTTTCACCCCGACCCTGCCGCCCGCACCCGCATCAGGGCCGAGCTGGGATACGGCGACGGCAATTTCGTGGTCGGTCTCCTGGGCCGCTTCGACCGGGTCAAGGGTCAGCACGAGCTGATCCGGGCCGTGGCGCGGCTGCACGCGCAGGGGATGAAGAACATCCGCCTCCTTTTGCTCGGCTTTGACTCGGCCACGCCGGAATCCACGGTGCGCGGCTGGATCACGGAGCACGGCATCGACTCCATCACCGCCATCACGGGCAAGCGCCCCGATATCGCCGCCTGTCTGAACGTTCTCGATCTTGGCGTGGTCGCATCGCTCTGGTCCGAGACCATCGCCCGGGCGGCCCTTGAGATCATGGCCACGGGCGTGCCGCTGATCAGCACCGATGTCGGCGTCATGCCCGATCTGCTGGAACCTGGAGCTCTCTTTGCCGCCGGGGACGTGGACGGCCTGGAACAGGGCATCCGCGCCGTGGCCACGGAGCCGGGCCTGGCCGAATCCCTGCTGGAAGTGCAAGGCAGGCGCATGGCCGATCTTTCAGGGCGCGACTTTCTGACCCAGACCCTGGCGGTCTACGAGGATGCGCCATGAAACGCGTCGCGCTCATGCTCCCGAAACTGAGCCGGTACGGCGGGGCCGAGCAGTTCGGATTCCGCCTGGCCGAATATCTGGCCACCCAGTGTGCGGCGGAATTCGAGGTGACCTTCATCTGCGCCAAGCAGGACGGCCCTGCGCCAAGCGGCGTGCGGGTGATCCGGGTCGGCCGTCCGATACCGGGCAAGCTCGGCAAGGTCCTCTGGTTCGCACTGGCTGCCGAGGTCGCACGTCGCAGGGGAAAATTCGACGTGAGCGTGGGGCTCGGGAACACCGTCTTCCAGGACATCGCGCGCCTTTCGGGCGGGCCGACCAGACTTTTCTGGGACTACTCCATCCGCGCCTATGCCCCGGGCCGGGAGCGCATCCTGAAGACCCTCGCCAGGCAGCTCTCGCCGGGCAAGCAGCTCGGCCGGCTCATCGAAAGGTTGTGCGCGCGGCACACCCCCGTGCTGGTGGCCAACTCCGAATTCGTGCGCGACCTGACCGTGCAGGCCTATGGCGGCCTACGCCCCGAAAACATCCGCCTCATCTACAACAAACCGGATCTTGGCCGCTTCTTGCCCGGTGACCCGCCCCTCAGGCCGGAGCTGCGCCGACGTTTCGGCCTGCCGGAACAGGCGGACCTGATCGTCACCGCGGGCACCAATTTCCGTTTGAAAGGCATCCATGTCCTGGTCAGGGCCCTGGCCCAGCTGCCGGCATCGTTCCACGTGGCCGTGGCCGGCGGACGCGGCAGCCGGGACCTGACCGCCCTGGCCGAGACGCTCGGGGTACGGGCGCGCGTCCATTTTCTGGGCCGGGTGGACGACATGCCCGCCCTTTATCAGTCCGGGGACATTTTCGTGCTGGACACCTTCTATGACGCCTGCGCCAACGCCGTGCTCGAAGCCCTGGCCTGCGGCCTGCCGACCATATCCACGGCCTGCAACGGCAGCTCCGTTTTTTTGCGCCCCGAAGCGGTCCTTGGCGACCCCGCCGACGCCTCGGGACTGGCCCAGCGCATCAAGGCCCTGATCCACAAGGGCTCCACCGCGCGCACCGACTATGCGCCGCGAAGCGGCCTTGAGCCCTACGCCGACCTTATCCGGGAATTTTCATGACCAATCTTGCCACCTTCGAGCCCAGACGCATCCTTGTCTGCCAACTGCGCCAGATCGGCGACGTGCTGCTGACCACCCCGTCCATCAGACTTCTGAAGGAACGATATCCAGACGCAACCATCGACGTCTTCACCGAAAAAAAATGCACGCCGGTGCTCGAAAACAATCCGCACCTGCACAAAGTATGGGCGCTGAACAAAAAGGAGCTGCCAAACTTCCTGGCCGAACTCAAATTCTATGCCCGCATAGCCCGCGAGAATTACGATCTGGTCGTGGATTTCCAGCAATTGCCGCGCTGCCGCTTCGTGACCCTCATGAGCCGCGCCAAGGTCCGGCTGTCCTACCCGCCGCCCTGGTACAACCGGTTGCTCTACACCCATTGGGCCAAACCCGTGCCCGCCTATTCCGGCAGCTACCGGGCCAGCATCCTCGCTCCGCTCGGCATCACCTGGAGCGGACAGGCCCCGGAAATCTTCCTGACCGAAGCGGAGACCGCCTGGGCCAGGGAATATCTGGCCGCCCACGGACTCACGCCCGGGGCGTACATCACCCTGGACCCGACCCATCGCCGCACAACCCGCCTCTGGCCGTCCCGTCATTACGGAGCCATGATCGGCCAGGTTCATGCCGCGCGGCCCGACATTCGATTTCTCATCCTCTACGGCCCGGGCGAGGCGGACATGGCCCGCGAGGTGCTGGACAACTGCCCCGCGCCCGAAGCCTGCGTCTTTCCTGACACGGTCATCGGCCTGCGTCAGATGGCCGCGGTGCAATCCCTGGCGCGCCTGCACGTCGGCAACTGTTCCGGGCCGCGCCATTTCGCAGTGGCCGTAAGCACCCCGACGCTGACCATCCTCGGCGCGACCAGCGGCGGCTGGCGCTTCCCGTCCGATCAGCACGAGGACATCTTCGAGGACCTGCCCTGCCGCCCCTGCAACCAGAACACCTGCTCCCGCAAGGATCACGCCTGTCTGGAAACCCTGTCCCCGGAGCGGGTCGCACGACGCATCCTTGGCATCCTCGGTTCACGATAATCTTCGCCTTTAAAACAGGCACACTCTTCATTGTTGCCATGTCCCGAGGTTTGGCCTTACAATCAGATTTCGAAGAACCATGGATCAACCGCGCCGTCCTCCGCGGCGCGTCAACAAGGAGCTCTCCCATGAAAAGACTGATTTTTGCGATTCTGCTCGGCCTTCTGTGTACCGGAACGGCCATGGCCGACGGGCTGGACATCTTCCTGGAAGAACTCGACGCCGAGGCCACGCGCTCGCGCAGCTCGTTCGTAAGCAACCTCAGTGCCCGTTACGGGGTTCCGACACGCGAAGTGGAGGATCTGGCACGCATGACCAAAAGGCCCGCCGACATCTTCATGATCTTCGAACTGGCGCGCATGACAGGCCTCACCAGGGAACGGGTGAGAAACACCTATGAGAAGAACGAGGGAAAAGGATGGGGAGTCATGGCCCAGGAAATGGGCATCAAGCCCGGCTCGAAGGAATTTCATGCCCTGAAAAACGGCGAGCTCGATTATTGGGGCTCAAGATCCAAAAAGGGCAAGGGGTACGATGACGACTCGATGAATCCGGGTAAGGGAAAGGGCAAAGGTAATAGTAAAGGCAAAGGATACGATGACGATCTTTTGCCCGAAGATGATCGCGGTTCAAAGGGAGAGGGAAAAGGCAAGAAGAAGTAGACCATCCCTGCCAGCAACGGTTTCAAGGGCGACTTCGGTCGCCTTTTTTTGCGCCCCCGCCTTACCCAGCACATCAGATGCTCATCCGGATACCAGGGGGAGTCTCTTAGAGATAAATCAAGATTCAAGATCTGGCCCCACTCCCCGCGCTGCAACATGCATATAAGCTAAAATTGAGCCACCTTGCCGCATCGTATCATTGCTGTTATAGTTCGTGCGTTCAAAAGCAAATTTTCAAAAAAATCGCCAAATTCTCCGTACATGGCGAGGGAAGTGCCGAGTGCCTGCCCCCATGTTCTATCTGAATTTCAACCGACACATCCTTCAAAACTTCCATTTGGTTCGAATTCATGGTGTGTCACAAGAAGATATTCCAGGATGAAAGACATGAAACACGAGAAAAACCAAGGACGTGGCGATATGCATGGGCAGCCTGAAAACGGCCATGCCTCTCACCATGAACACATGCTCCGGGATTTTCAGCGCAGGTTCCTTGTCTCCCTTGTGTTGACGCTGCCCATCATATGGTTGTCGCCCATGCTGCGCGGACTGTTCGGGCTGGGTGAACCGGACGTCCCCGGACGGATGCTGATTCTTTTCGTTTTTTCCACGGGAATCTTTTTCTATGGCGGCTGGCCTTTCCTGAAGGGCCTGGTCGAAGAACTCTCCGAAAAACGACCGGGAATGATGACGTTGATCGCCTTGGCGATCAGCGTGGCTTACGTGTACTCCAGCCTCGTAGCCTTCGGATTGCCCGGCAAGGTCTTCTTTTGGGAGCTTGCCAGCCTTATCGACATCATGCTGCTCGGGCACTGGATTGAAATGCGCTCCATCACGAACGCATCCGGAGCGATGGAGGAGCTTGCCAAGCTCATCCCCGGCGAAGCCCACAGAATCAACGAAGACGGCTCGATTGAAGACATAAAGGTCGATCAGCTCCAGCCCGGCGACAAAATCCGCGTCAAACCCGGAGAAAAAATCCCGGCTGACGGCAAGATCGAGGAAGGCTCCTCAAGCGTCAACGAAGCCATGCTCACCGGAGAATCCAATCCCGTCGAAAAAGGCCCTGGAGACGAGGTCATCGGTGGCGCTGTCAATGGTGACGGCTCGTTGACCGTTCAGGTGGGCAAGACCGGTGAGAACTCGTTCGTCAGCCAGGTCATGGCCCTGGTGAAAGAGGCGCAGGAAAGCAAATCCAAGGCCCAGGGGGTGGCGGACAAAGCCGCGGCATGGCTTACCTACATTGCCCTCGGCGCGGGTCTTCTGACCATGCTGTTCTGGCTGTTTGTCTACAGTCGGGAGTTTGTCTTCTCATTGGAGAGGACGGTGACGGTCATGATCATAACCTGTCCCCACGCACTGGGTCTGGCCATACCGCTGGTCGTGGCCACAACCACGGCAATAGCCGCCAGAAATGGCTTTTTCATCCGGAACAGGACTCCTTTCGAACAGGCGAGAAAACTGCAGGCGGTTCTTTTCGACAAGACGGGCACGCTGACGAAAGGCGAATTCGCCGTGAGCGACATCGTCCTTTTTTCTCAAGATGTTGACAGGGACAGTCTCCTGAACAAGGCCGCAGCCGTGGAGGCCCATTCAGAGCACCCCATTGCGCGCGCTGTTTCCGGGGCGGCGGAAAACCCGGAACAAGCCGATGACTTCAGGAACATCCCGGGCAAAGGCGCGCAGGCGACAATCGACGGTGTGAACATAAAGGTCGTCAGTCGCAAGTACGTTGAAGAAAATGGGCTTAAATACGATTCTTCAGCCGTCGAGAGCATTTCCAGCCAGGGAAAGACTCTGGTTTTCGTTCTTGCGGACGACAGACCCATGGGATGCATCGCATTGGACGATGTCGTTCGCGAGGAATCCAAGGAAGCCATCTCCCAACTCCGAAGCATGGGACTGCGGGTCATGATGATCACCGGCGACAACCAGACCGTGGCGGACAGGGTCGCCAAAGAGCTTGGGATCACCGAGTACTTTGCGGAGGTGCTCCCCGACAAAAAAGCGGACAAAGTGCGGGAGGTGCAGCAAAGAGGAATGATGTGCGCCATGACAGGCGATGGAGTGAACGATGCCCCCGCGCTGGCGCAGGCGGATGTCGGCATAGCCATCGGCGCCGGGGCGGATGTCGCCCAGGAGACTGCGGACATCGTACTGGTCAAGTCCAACCCCATGGATGTCGTCAAGGTCATTGCCCTCTCCAGAGCCATGCACAGGAAAACCATCCAGAACCTTTTCTGGGCGACAGGCTACAACACGTTCGCCATCCCGCTGGCTGCGGGCGTCCTCTACAAGTGGGGTTTCTTGCTCAGCCCGGCCGCAGGGGCGATACTCATGTCGCTGTCCACCGTAATCGTCGCCATCAATGCCAAATTGATGAAATTGCCTGATGGCGCCTGATGATCATGCAGCAGGAATGCTGTTTTGATATGCGTTATCGACCGATCGTCACTTCGAGAACCGGAGAACGATCGTTTTGCTACGGTCTGATTGAGAAAATCGATGAAAATCATCATTTTTCCGCGCGCGACCGAGACGGCAATCAATCGGACGCATCGAAGGAATATCTGGAAACACAACTGCGATGAGATGCATCCTCCGCTTGAAATCCGCCGCAACGGCGCCGGAGGCGGCTCCTCTCGTGAAAGGAGATTGACCATGAAAGCAACAGAAGAACTCATCCAGGAACACCAGAACATCGAGCTGATGCTGGAAATCCTGAAAACCGTGTCAACGCGACTGCGCGACGGAGATGCGGTCCCGCCCGAACATCTTGAAGGCATCCTGGAATTTTTGACGGTTTTCGTCGACAAGTGCCATCACGGCAAGGAAGAAAAATACCTGTTTCGGGCCTTGGAAGCCGCCGGAGTGGACCACATTACCGGGCACATCGGAGTCTTGATCTATGAACACGAACAGGGCCGCATCCATGTCGCCCGGATCAAGAAAGCACTGGCGGGGACCTTGGGTGTTCCGGACATGGTAGAAGTGCAGGCTGCCGCAGCGGATTATGTGGAGCTAATGGTCCAGCATATCACCACGGAAAACACGGATGTATTTCCGATGGCCGAAAAAATTCTAGATTCAGACGCGTCCGCCAAGCTTTGCGAGAACTTCGAGAAGCTCGAGCGTGAGAGGATTGGAGCAGGAAAACACGAAGAATTTCATGCTCTGCTGGAAACACTGCAAGACGTGTATCTGAAGTGATGCCTGCTTGATTTCCACCGGTCCCGACAAAAGAAGATAAGGGATTTCAGTTTAACCTGAAATCCCTATTTCTACTTGTGCTGTCTGATTTCAGATTCGTTTGTCGCACCAAGACAAAGAAAGGCTGAAACAAGACCAAATTGGGACCGCTCAGGGTTTTACAATTTTGTAGCAATGATAGATCTCATGAATCCGCTTGCGCATATCCTTGATCGATTGGGATTGCTCATCGGTAGAAAAAACAGGCTCATGAATTGTGTATATCGCGTTACTGAGTTCATCCACAACATGTTCAATCGCCTCACACCACTCCAATGTACAGATATCGCTCATTTTCATGCTTCTGTGATATCCTTTTCCATATCGACAAGCGCCTGCTTCAGTCCCTTCACATAATCGCTCCAACCGTGATCGTAGCTCGACATTGCTTTTGAATTCCAACTCATATCAATACATCATGGTGTTGAGATGAATGGAAAGTTCCGCAATGAAATGATAAATAACAATGATCCTTCACTACAAACTTTTTTCAAACAGTGCGCAATATTGCCCCATTCCAACACAAGGGCTTGTGTTCACATCCTTTGAGCACGCTTCTGCGGCGTGGATTTGATCTGGGGAGTACTGTCGAAGTTTATTCCCTGCGGTCGTCCACTTCCTTTGCAACACCTTTGAAGGGCTCCCCGTCCTCTTTCACATCCACGAATTTGCCTGTTTCCGTATCACGCTTGACCCACTGGCCGGTCTTGGGATTTTGAACCTGGGAACGGTCATTGACGCTGCCTTTACGGTATCCTTCACCTGTGTTCTTCGCCATTATGATCTCCGGATGTTTTCAAAAAGACTTATGAGTGTGTGCCGTACTGCTTTATGAAAAAGTCGAGGGCCAGATCTTATACTCTTGGTCTCAAAGCCCCCGTCCATTGCCCAACATCGTTATTCTTCCAGCCTTTCCCGTCAGATTGCATACTTGGCGGCCTCTCGTACGGCTGTGATATCTTCGGAAATCTTCAGAGCCTTCTCGGCGCGAATCACTGCGAGACGGGCGTGGCGCAACGCGTTGTCGCGCATTGTTGCGTCCCCGGCTACGGCGAGGGATCCGAGGGCCTTGAGCAGCCAGACTACCACTTCGACATTGCCCGCTCCGTCTCGTGCGATCCCGGTAAAAGCGTCGTCGAACATGTCTGCCAGTGACAATTCCGGTACCGCAACACGGTCGAACTGCACCGCGTAAACATCATCCGCCTTGCCGCGCTCGTTCCACATTACAAACAGGCGAACAAGTGTGCCCGTGACGCCGATGGCGGTGCCCGGATCATTGACCGCAGGCGAAAGCGCGCGACTGGCGATCTCCGAAAGGACCACCAGCCCGAATCGCGGATCCTGATCAAAGCTCCTTGAATCGCCAATCACGAACGTGTCAGCGATTGCTTTGGCGTCCTCGTCGGACACGCTGTCCGTTGCCTCTCGGATGACCCACGCGACAGGACGGTCTGGGGTGCTAAAGGTGCCGGGCAACGCCGCCACGACAATTCTCAGTCCCGACTGCACCGCCCGCGCTTGCAACGCAGCGATGTCAACATGCTGCACGTAACCGATGGCTCCAAAGACCGCCCGGCCCGCATCCGGGAAACCGAACGCCGCGACGCCGCCAAGACGTGGCGCCGACTGACGCTTTTGAATCGCTTCCGCGGCCGCCGCCTCCACCTTGGTGATCGTGTGTCCCAGCCGGCCGAGCCGGGCGATGTTATCGACCCACCGGATGAAGGTGACAATGACGATTGCGAGCACAACTATTGTCAGGGAGAACAGGATAAAGTGACTGCCCCTTCCAACATAAAGCCCGTTCATCATCGCAACAAGCGCAACCACACTGAAGATGAACGCGCCGATGAATACCGAGAGCGCATTCTGCGAAACGTCATCGGCGATTATGAGCGGAAAAGAGCGGGGCGTCGCGGACCTGCTTGCCGACGAATAAGCGGCCACCATCGAGGCCACGGCAAACGTGGCCATCATCAACATGCTCGACGCCATGATCCTGAGCAAAGTTTCGGTCGACTCCTCAGTGATTTCCGGCAAAAAACGGCCGAGTTCCGTCATGTCCATGAGATTGGCAAGAAAAACTGCGGCAATGGACAGCACGCATACGATGAGCGGCTTGATCCATAATCGCTCCCGAAAATGCTTGATGATGAAACTCAGGTGATTCCACATTCAAAATTCTCCTGACGTAATAGCCCCGGCCTCGCTGCAAGCGGACTTCATCCAGCCCCAAACGATTTTAACACCCTCTTTGCTCGACTCCCACACGCCTTCAACCGCTATCCCCGGATTACGATGGAGTTAAGAGATTCTCCCCAGGGGTCCACGATTTACTCGCCTGCTCCTTGATTTCCCTGGCTTCGCTTTGCAGGCTGGCTTCCGCCTTGGTCGCGACTGTTTCGGGCTCGGCGGCCAGCTTCTTCAGAACTGGTTCGGCTGATTCCGCAGCCCCCTGGCTTTCCATGATGCGTACAGGCACCCCGTTTGGGAAGGTGACTTCACGCGCCTCGTCCGGAAGCGAGATTCCCGCTTCCTGGAAGGCCCTTTTGACGAGGCGAATGACGGACGATTTCACTTTCAACCAGCTGAGCCGACCGCCATCGAGCCAGAAATATACGCGCAGATTTACCGTGGACGGGCCGAGGTTTTCCACGAGCACCAAGGGTTCGGGATCATCCAAAACGGCCGGATGGTCAGCAAGCACCTTCAGGGCGACTTCCTGGGCAAAAGGGATGGAATCGTCGTAGCCGATACCTACGATAAAATCCTCGCGACGATTGGGATTGCTCGTGAAGTTGCGGATCGTGCTTTTGAAAACGGTTGAATTGGGCACCTGTGTCTGATTGCCGTCCAGTGTCATCAGAACAGTTGTGCGAGAAGTCAGCCGCTGAACGTACCCTGTCACGCCCGCGACTTCCACCAGATCGCCCTCACGAAACGGTTGCTGCAAGCTCAGAAAGAGACTGGCGAGAAAATTCTCGGTGATGTCGCGAAAAGCGATGCCGAGCACCAAACCAATGAGGCCAGTTCCGCCCACCAGCGTAAGCGCAAGTTGCGTGAGCCCGGAGATTCGCAGCACAAGGTATAGACCGGCAAGCATGACAAGCATTCCTCCAGCCCGGGCCAGTACTTCACGCAAAAGGTGGCTGAGGGCTCGACCCAGAAGCCCGCACCGAAGTACTTTCACCGTTAACCAGGCGAAGATCCATGAAAGAACGATTACGACCAGCGCCACCACGATCAGGGGCAGCAATCGAAGGAATCCGCGTGCAAGTTCTTTCAGTACTTGAAATGTTGGCTCAAAATTCCAAACAGTGGTCGGGGCCACTTCGATCTGATTGACGACTGCAACAACGCCCTCCGTATTTTTCGCCAAATCTCCGGCCCATTGCCTGGACTCATCGATTTCCGTCGTTCCTTTCAGAAAAACGATTCCTTTCTGGACAGTGACCCCAGGCTCGCCGAACCAGCCTGTCGTTTCAAGAATATCCGCGATTCGTTGCCTGATCTGGTCATCCCTGGCGACGGGCTTGACTTCAACTTTGCCTGGTTGCTCGAGTTTGCCGTCAGTTGCTTTCACCGGCAGCGGCGTATCATCGATACCGTCTGACTGTTGGGCAGCAACCGAGGTAAACGTCAAGATGGCGCAGCACAGGGTGATAGCTAAGATGAGTCGGGAAGAGGCAAGGGTCAGATCTTGAATCTTGAATTTCCAGAGCTGCATGCGCCCACAAATTTGAGACAGGCCTCCCCACCCTGCGGCCAGCATGAATCCTGCAAACCTTGCAAGAAAATGTTGAGCGGCCAGCCGCGGATGAAGTTGTGGCATCTCCGAACCTCCTTTGCAGTGTATTTTCCGCGCAATCTCCCACTCGTCTTTCGCACTCTCAAGGTCACTGTTCGCTGGTCAGGCAATGACATTGCCATTGCAGTCGAATTGTGAATCATGACTCGGAAAAACCCAGATTCTTTCCAACTGAAGTCCGGATTCCGTTGGTCATTATCTCAAGAACCCCTGTATAATCCGGTTAACCGCCGCATCATAATCAAGCCCGAGGCTCATAAGCTTCATCAGCTGGTCGTTGGCGATTTTACCGATAGACGCTTCATGCGTCATTTCAGCATCCGGGTGCAGTGCGCGCAGGGCCGGGATCGTTTGATTGCTGCCATTGTCCATGATGATGGCATCGCATTCTATATGACCATAGCATTTGGCAAATGCCGTCAGGTTGACATAAAAATCCTGGCTGGAATTGCCTTTTATAACGGAACGGGAAACGATATTCGTCTTGCTGTCAGTTCCGACCAGTTCAACTTCATTTCTGGATTCGGCCACCTGGTCGCCGTCGGTCATTACCCGTTCGGTGATGAGCAGCACGCTTCCCGCCCCGATTTTGGCTTCATTGAAGCGCTTGGCTTCATCCACCCCGCCCAGCTGCGTCAGCTCCATTTCCACTTGGGCGTTTTCCGCCATATAAACTTTTGTGGTAGGATTTAAAATTCGTCGACCCGTACCCTCACCAAGGGCGATATGCTTTTCCACATATTTTACTTTTGCACCCGCCTTGATCTGAAATTCATGGATACCGGAATGGCCTTCGGATTCCTTGCCCCCGCAATGAATGCCGCACCCGGCAATAATGGTCACATCCGCTCCTTCCCCGACAATAAATGTATTGTAGACCGTATCATGAAGTCCTGCCTGGGATAATATAACAGGAATATGAACGGACTCATTCACCGTTCCAGGCTTTATATCAATGATAATACCATCACCTTTTTCGTTTGTTTCGATATTGATATTGGCGGAGACCTCGCGGCCCAGAAGCTTACCGTTTTTTCGAATATTATAAGCGCCTTTGGGAATTCCTTCGAGTTCAGCAACTTCCTTTAATACCCTTCTATCGATAGCATTGAGCATTATCTTCTCCTTGACACAATTCATTGAACTTACAGACACTCGAATCCTCAAGTATCGATACCGCACCAGCAAGATCACCGGAATAACCGATTTTTCCGTCTTTGATCAACAAAAGCGTATCGGCGGCTTCAAGAAATGCTTTGTTGTGGCTCACCACAATAGTGGTTGTTTTGTTTTCTTTCTGTTCGCGTTTGAGCAACTCCACCATTGGACCGATGGTCCAGAGATCAATGCCGGTGTCTGGCTCATCATAGATTGCCACTTTTGGATTTTTAGCGATTACCGTGGCCAGTTCGATTTTTTTGATTTCCCCGCCAGACAGCTTGCTATCCACACGCTTGTCCAGAAACTCCAGAGAGCAGACGCCCACCCGGGAAATGATCTCAATGAGTTTATCTTCGTCATCAGAGCCTGCGGCAATCGATAGCAGATCCCGAAAAGTCGTTCCCTTGAATCGGGCCGGATGCTGAAATCCATAAACGATGCCTGCTTTGGACCGTTCATGAATGGGAAGCTTGGTGATATCGGACCCGTTGAAAATTATCTTTCCGGACGTGAGTTCATTGATCCCCATGATCAGCTTGGCCAGGGTGGTTTTGCCCGACCCGTTGGGTCCGGTTATGGCGTAGAATCCGCCAGCTTCAAACGTAAAACTCAAATCATGGATGATGGTCCGACCAGACGGACTTTGGGCGTCGACATCTGATTCCGGGACTCTGTACGTAATGTTTTTTAATTCCAACATGGCTGCACGCTTTCACTTAAATTTTTGGTTTCTGATTTCAATTCATAATCACATCCACTCATATAATTTGCATCGACCACATCGCTCGCCAACGATGATTCGCGCTGGTTTCGAATGACTTGCGAATTCAGCCTGCGTCGCAAACTTGAAAGACAGGCAGCTTGACGCTCGGAAATTCCTGACGGCAAGCGCCTGTCCGCCACATCATCTGGATCAACGCACAACCGTTTCAACGGTCAGCAGCCGAGATTTTCCGCCGCAAAATCCCAATTGATCAACGTGTCCAGAACAGCCTTGACGTAGTCCGCGCGTCGGTTCTGGTAATCCAGATAGTAGGCGTGCTCCCACACGTCGATGGTCAGCAGCGGCTTCATGCTCATGGTCATGGGCACCTCCGCGTTTGCGGTCTTCACAACCTTGAGCATGTCGCTGTCCAGCACAAGCCATACCCACCCACTGCCGAACTGCGCCCCGGCCGCGGTCACCAGTTCTTTCTTGCAGGCGTCGAGAGAACCGAAGGATACCTCGATCTTCTTCTGCAACACACTGGCAGGCTCACCACCACCCTTTGGCCTCAGGCTTTGCCAGTAGAAGGCGTGGTTCCATGCTTGCGCCGCGTTATTGAAGATGGCGGTTTTATCGCTCTTGCCTTCTGTCTCGCTTATGATCTTCTCCAGGGTCATGTCCGCATACTGCGTTTCGGCCACTAGCTTTTTCAGGTTGTCGACGTAGCCCTTGTGATGCTTGCCGTAATGAAAACCGATCGTCTTCGCGGAAATCACGGGCTCCAACGCGTTTTCCGCATAGGGCAGAAAAGGCAAAACCTGCGGGGATTCACGATTCAAGATGTCATTGCTCATAATTATTTCTCCCTTGCTGCTGTCGATGGCCGTCGGGTTTCATGCATGCCGAAGACCACGTGTTGGTTCATCAACCCGCCTCGTCTCATGCATAAGCCCGAACAGATTTTCTCCTGTCCCACTGCCGAGCCTGTGCGACGGCGAGAAAAATCTCAAGATCGTTGGCGTTTAAGTATCCAGCATCTTTCCCTTCATACCCGCCAAAACAATTATCACTCGCCATCGCATTGCCCTCTATTGCTTCAACCCATGAAAATCCCATGCGATAACTCAATGTATTTTTTCAGAGTATGCACTGTTATCATGAACACGATGCAAAGTTGAGCTTTTTCTTTACCAGAAGATCATATCGCAAAGTGCGTGCCGAATAGGCAATATGAGAGTCTCTGTCTGCAACAGACCGAATCCATGGCGAAAATGCGGAAGAAAAAATGACGGCGCGTGGGATTAACCGTCAACGAAATCCTCGATATGTAATGGCTACGCGGAATATCACGGATTTTTCATGGCATGAGCCTATGTGGTGCCGGGGACCAAGAGAGGGACACCAGGCTCATATTCAAGAGAGGAGGACGAGGGTCAGGAAATGTTGAGGGACACTTTTCTGGGGAAACTCCAGAACCTTGAATTCCATGCGCAGAGGTCTGGGCATGGAATCAGGACGACAGGATTATTCAAGATTCAAGATCGGACCCCGCTCCCCTGGGATCAGTGGTGCAGGATCTGGCTGAGGAACTGTCTGGTGCGGTCGTAGCGGGGATTGGAGAAAAATTCCTCCGGGGAATTCTGTTCCACGATCTCGCCGCCGTCCATGAATATGATGCGGTCGGCCACGGTCCGGGCGAAGCCCATTTCATGGGTCACGCACACCATGGTCATGTTTTCCTCGGCCAGGGAGACCATGACGTCGAGAACCTCCTTGATCATTTCCGGGTCCAGGGCTGATGTGGGCTCGTCGAAAAGCAGGATGTTCGGGTTCATGCACAGTGCCCGGGCAATGGCCACGCGCTGCTGCTGGCCGCCCGAAAGCTGGCCTGGATACTTGGCCGCCTGCTCGGCGATGCGCACCCGCTCCAGGAAATGCATGGCCGTGGCTTCGGCCTCTCTTCTGGGCATCTTCCGTACCCAGATAGGAGCCAGGGTGAGGTTCTCCAATACTGTCATGTGCGGGAACAGATTGAAATTCTGGAACACCATGCCCACCTCTCGGCGGATTTTCTCCAGCCCTTTGACGTTGCCGGTCAGCTCGGTGCCGTCAACGATGATGGTCCCTTCCTGGTGGCGTTCCAGCCGGTTCATGCACCGGATAAGGGTGGATTTGCCGGACCCGGACGGGCCGCAGATGACGATTCGCTCGCCCCTGCGCACTTCGAGGTCGATATTCTTGAGGACGTGGAAGTCGCCGTACCACTTGTTCAGGCCCTTCACGTCGATGATGGTTTCGCTGGAAGTCATAAAGAACCTTACCTTTTGGTTTGGGGGCCGCGCTTTTCGAGGCTGCGGCCGTATCGGCTCATGCCGAAGCAGATGCACCAGTAGATCACGGCGCAGAAGACATAGCCCTCGACCTCATGGCCAAGCCAGTTCTGGTCCTGGGAGGCGGCCTTGACCATGCCGAGAAAGTCCAGAAGCCCCACGATGATGACCAGGGATGTGTCCTTGAACAGGGCTATGCAACGCCCTATCAGGGACGGAAGCACGTAGCGCAGGGCCTGGGGAAGGACCACGAAGAGGGTGATCATCCAGCGGGACAAACCGAGGGCCTTGGCCGCGTCGAGTTGGCCGCTCGGCACCGCTTGCAGACCGCCGCGGACCACCTCGGCGATATAGGCCGACGAAAAGAGGATGATGCCCACCTGGACTCGCAGCAGATTGTTGATCTGGAGGTTCACGGGCAGAAACAGCGGCATCATCACCGAGGCCATGAACAGGATGGTGATGAGCGGCACGCCCCGGATGAGTTCGATGAAACCAATGCAGATGGAGCTGATGCCGACCATCCGGGACTGCCGCCCCAGGGCCAGGAGGATGCCGAAAGGCACCGAGAACAGGATGCCCACCGCGGCCAGGCCCAGTGAGAGCATGAGCCCGCCCCACATGGACTGGTCCACCTCGGCCAGACCGGCGCCGCCACCCACAAGCCACACGGCGGCCACGAAGAGCACGGGCCAGGCTCCGGCCAGTACGCGCTTGCCGAACCGTCCGCTGACCGTGGCCGCGATCACGCCGGCGAACAGGATGGCCGCCGCCAGGGGGCGCCAGATCAACTCCGGCGGGTAGGTGCCGATCAGCATGACCCGCGCCTTGTCCGCGATAAAAGCCCAGCACGCGCCCGAGCCGTCGCACGCATCGGGTCCGCCGGACCACACGGCGTTGGTGAAAGCCCAGGAAATCAGAGGCGGGATGGTCTTGGCCAGAACCAGCACGGCCAGCACCGTGAGCACGGAGTTGATCCAGCCCGAAAAGAGATTGGTCCGCAACCACAGGAGCACGCCCGAGGCGGCAACGGGCGGCGGAGCGTCGGGCGAAGGGATGAAGGTCTTGAGTTCGTTCATCGTTCCACCAGCTGCACCTTGGCGTTGAACCAGTTCATGACCAGGGAGACTATCAGGTTGATGGTCAGATAGACCGCCATCCACATGCCGATGATCTCGATGGCCTGGTCGTTCTGGCCGATGATGGTCCCGCCGATGGAAACCATGTCCGGATACCCGATGGCCACTGCCAGGGAGCTGTTCTTGATCAGACTGGTGTAATCGTTGGTGGTGGCGGGGATGCAGACACGCAGGGTCTGGGGCAGGATTACCTTGCGCATGATCGGTCCAGGGCTGAGCCCCAGGGCCTTGGCCGCATCCAGCTGTCCCGCGTCCACGGACTGAATGCCGCTGCGCACATTCTCGCCAATGAAGGCGGCGGTATACAGGACCAGGCCGATGAGCAGGGCGGAAAATTCGGGCCGCAGCACCATGCCGCCCTTGAAATTGAACCCGCTGAGCACAGGCACGTCGAATTCGAGCGGTTGCCCTGTGAGGAAATACGCGGCAGCGGGAAGCCCGAGGATCAGCCCGAGGGACATCCACCCCGAATGCAGGCCACGACCGGTTTCATCGCGCATCCGCCTGGACACCCGCACCAGGGCCACCGAGGCCGCAATGGCCACGACCAGGGCCAGGATCACCCAGCCCATGCCATCCTGGAACAGCGGGCGGGGAACATACACGCCCCGGTTGTTGATAAAGATGTCGCCGAAGGGAACCAGGCTCATGCGCGGGGACGGCAGGAAGGCCAGCAGCGTGGAGTAGCAGAAGAACAGGGTCAGCAGCAGCGGGACGTTTCTGAGCACCTCCACGTACACGGCGGCCAGGTGGGACACCAGCCAGTTGCCTGATACGCGGGCCACGCCGACGATGACCCCGAGGACCGTGGCCAGCACGATGGACAGGGCGGACACGAACAGGGTGTTCAGGATGCCCATGGCAAAGGCCCGGCCGTAGGAGGCTGCGGGGGTGTAGGGCAGCAGGCTGTCGTTGATGGGCAGGCCGCCCTCCACGGACAGGAATCCGAAGCCCGAGGCGATGTTGCGCGCCTCCAGGTTGGCCTGGGTGTTGTGGAACAGTTGCAGGGCCACGTAGATGATTGCTCCGACCACCAGGACCTGGGTCAGAAGAGCGGGCAACTGTTCTTTCAGTTTGGACGTATTCAAGACTGCTGGCTTCCTTTTGGGGGAGTGAACAAAAGACCGCACCGGCCGATTGTCCCGGCCGGTGCGGCGTGCGGATTTCTTTCGGTTCGGCCCGCTAGCGGATGGGCATGGCGTAGATCAACCCGCCCTTGTTCCACAGGTTGTTGTAGCCGCGTGGGATATTCAGGGCGCTCTTGGGGCCGAAGTTGCGGTCGTACATCTCGCCGTAGTTGCCCACGGCCTGGATGGCCCGGACGAGCCAGTCGTTGTCCAGATCGAGGAAGGAGCCGGTGTCGCCGGTGGCGCCGAGCATGCGCTGGATCAGCGGGTCGGTGGAGGAAGCCTTCATCTCCAGGACGTTGGCCTGGGTGATGCCTTTTTCCTCGGCTTCGATGAGGCCGAAGAGAATCCAGGTGACCAGATCCTTCCACTGCTGGTCGCCATGACGGACGAAGGGAGCAAGAGGTTCCTTGGAAAAGACCTCGGGCAGGATGATGTGCTCATCGGCATTGGCGGCACCAGCCCGCAGGGATGCCAGCTGGCTGACGTCGGTGGTGAAGGCGTCGGTACGACCGGCCACATAGGCGTTGAAGGCCTCTTTCTTGGACTCGAAGACGACGGTTTCCAGCTTGATGCCATTGGCGCGGGCAAAGTCGGCCACGTTCAGCTCGGAGGTAGTGCCGGAAACCACGGCCACGGAGCCGCCGTCAAGGTCAAGGGCCTTTTCCACGCCCAGGCTCTTCTTCACCATGAACCCCTGGCCATCATAAAACAGGACCGCGGTGAAATCCACGCCCTGCTTGCAGTCGCGCTTCATGGTCCAGGTGGTACCACGGGACAGGTCCACCTGTCCGGAGGATACGGCCACGATCTTCTGCTTGGAAGCCAGAGGAACGAACTTGATGGCTTCGGGGTCCTTCAGCACGGCAGCGGCCACGGCGCGGCCCATGTCCACGTCGAAACCGGCCCAGCGGCCGTTGGAATCCGGCGCGGAGAAACCGGCCACGCCTTCGCTGACACCCAGAATGAGCTGGCCGTCCTTCTGCACCTTTTCCAGAGTGCCTGCCATGGCTCCAGTGCCCACGAAAGCAAGCATGACCACTGCCAGAAACAGTTTGCCTATAGTTTTCATCCTCTCTCCTTGGATAATGCGACCGATTTGGAGTTGGCCACAATGTTACGGGAATGTTACAGAGGTCTTGCAAACATGTGACTGGGTGTCAATGAAGTGCGCGATAAAATTACGAGAAGTCCAAGCGTCCCCCACGAGTGTCATTCCCGCCTTCAAGGGGATGACGTGTTTTCAGAGGATGGGAATTTTTCGAAAGGAAAGACGACTTTTGCAAGAAGCGAAGAGGCAAGAGACCAGGGACCTGGCCACTTGGAAATGAAAACCCGAGATGGATCAAGATTCAAGATCCGACGCAAGACACAAGAAGGAAATCACACAAAGCGGAACGGGTCAGCTTCGATTCCGATCAGGACAAACGCCCCTTCTGCTTTCAGGATCGGCGTTGATATCAGGGCGTATTTTTGTCCTGCACTCCCCGGAGCGGACGCTCAGTCCACCCCGAGCCGGGCATTATAGACAAACGACTGGCTGGTGGCGAATTCCCGGTAGGCTTCCAGGGCTTCCGTCCGCAGGACATCCTCCACCACTTCTATTCCGCGCCGTGACAGCTCGGCACGCCAGTCGGGGTGCACCGGACCTTCGTCAAAACCGGTGATCTCCTCAAGTTCGGGGCCCTCGCCCGCAATCACCAGCGAGCGGACGCCCGACCACAGCACCGCTCCAAAACACATGGCGCAGGGCCGCCAGTTTACCACCAACTGATGAGCAGGCAGCTCGGGGGCGCCCAGGTCGTAGACTCCTAGCAGCTTCTGCGCCAGGGAAATAGCCATGACCTCCGCATGCGCCGAGGAACACAGAAAGGGCATCACCCGGTTGACTCCGATCACCACGAGTCTGCCCGAGACCCGTTCAAAGATGCCCGCCGCAAAGGGCCCTCCGGTGCTGTTCTGAAAATTCCGGCGCGAAAATTCTATAACCGCCGCCATCCGCTCCTCCACGCTCACGAGGTGTTTCGGCAGGGCATTAAGTTCCTCGACGGCCCAGTCCGGCAGATCCAGGGAAAAGCTGGTATTGGCGCGGTTGTAGGCGTTCTGCGTATTCGACATGTCTCACTCCTTCTCACTCTTCATTGATGCGGACCAAGGCGAAATTTCAGCGGACGCCCTGTGCAGCGAGTTTCATCGTATGAACTCCACTCTCAAGGCTGCCTGAATCTTGTCCCGCTGCGCCGGATTCACCTGCGCCTCGTCAGCATAGTCCAGCCAGCGGGCAACGACGCCCTGTACTTCGGCAACGATCGTTTCCGCTCGTCCGCGCTTCATCGAGGCGCTCTGTGCGCACGCCTTGAAATCGTCCAGAGTGAAGCCATCCCGTTTGCCATTCAGGGTCATTTGGTGGCGCGCTGTCCATTGCCCGTTTGGCTGATAGCTGTAGGTCATGTCAAACGCCGGTGAGAGCGACCATTTCCCCGTCCGGTCCATCAGAAAAGCAATGTTCTTGACGTGGTCATCCTGGTTGCGGGCAACGACATTGAACACCATCCGCCGGAACTGCTCCTCGATGGCCGCCATCGGCAGTCCCAGTCGGCGGATGACCTGCAAGGCCTGCTCATAGCCGTATGCGCCGGCCTGGTTGAAATCATAATGGGCCATGCCGCACAAGGATTGCATGTGCAGCTTGTCTCCGCCATCCAGACGGTCGAACCGTTTCGTCATGAAATGGCGACGACCGTTCTCCTCGAACAGGCGGCTTGGGCTCATGGTGATTCCCGCGTCGAGGGCCATTCGATAATAGGCGTATTCGATCGCGCCGTATCCCTTCGGGTCCTCCTGTTCCTTGTCCTTGTTGCCGCTGACCCCGTCGAACTTCATCAGCCAGTATTCAAACCCGCTACCCGCCTTGACCTGGCCCGAGCGCACTTCGCCCGTTTGCGGATTCCAGGCGATGATCGCCTTGGCCCGCGCCCCGCCCGCGGAAGTTCCGACTTGCAGAATGTCCCGCAGTGCTGTTTCCTTGCCGTCTTCCTTGACCCAGCCGCGCAGGTTGTCGCGATGGGTCAAAACCTTCGAAGCCAGCTCGACCAATTTGTCGACTTCGATCCGGGACGTGCCGGACGCGTCCAATCGGATTGACGGAACATATTCAAGCGCCCCCATGCCGCGCGAACCGGTATAGTAAAGACGTTCCACCGCGTTGAACGATTCCGGCAAACGACCGGACCGGGCAAGCCAGGCATCGATCAATGCATTGCCGAACCGGTCGGGCAACGAATCCGCGAGCAACCCCGGCAGACCGTGGAAGGTTTCCGGTCGCAGCGATGGAAAGGAGTAGAGTCGGCGGGAAAGAGGCATCATCAGCGGGGCCACCTCGATACCGCTCCTGCTGAACGCCGTGTCGTATTCAAACATCGCGCTCGCAGCCCCGTCCTCAAGAGACACAGCGCCGATCGTGCTCCCCCACAGCTTGACCGTTGCCGTCGTGCTCATGTTTCATCACCCCACTGCCACGGCCCTTCCTGTGCGGCCTGCCGCTTGCCGCTGGCCCTTTTGCGCGCCTTGCCCTTAAGCCTGACCAAATCCATGGGACGGGGGACGGCCTCGGGCACCAGCGTTTCCAACCGGTCCAGGAGTTCCAAAGCCCGCAGAATCCGGATCAAGGTCGACATTTGCGCCGTGGCCCCAGCCTCGATGCGCTCCACCGTCCGCTTCGAAACCCCCGCCTGGTCCGCCAACATTTCCTGGGTAAACTGAAGTTCCAGCCGACGCTGCACAATCCGCCGCCCCAGCTCTGTCAGAATGGCTTCGTCCGTCAACAATCCTTCGATCTTCATCTCCGCGACCTCCGTAGATAAAAAACCATATATCGCAATAACTGACGACAAACAACTTAAAAAAGCTTATTTTCGCCATTAATGACGACTTACATAAATGAACTTGATAAATTTGAAAGGGATGGTGGAAAGACGTTTGGAACGGCAGGAACCATTCAATATTATTACAATAATTCAGTATATTGAATAAAAATTCGCTGAAAAGTCGAAACTATGATTTGTGGATTTTGCGTTTGGCTTTCGGTTATTCACATCAAGGATTAGCCAAAGGCAGACTTGATAATCATACAAAAGGACACCGCCGATATAGCAGATGACCGAGTCCTCTGCTATATCGGCGGTGGGAAACACTCATATCGGAGGAGGCCAATGGCTAACCCAGAAAGTCGAGTTATTGTTCTTTATTGTTGAGTTCTGCGTATTCCGACTTGATCTCCTCCAGACACAGACAACGGAACAATTCCTCTTTTCCGTTATTCATCGTGAAGGCTTCAAGGGCATTGATGGCGTTGCCGAGCCATGTCTTCAATGTGATTTCATCTGTTTCGAAAAACGGATCCATGCAGTAGCGCTGTGGCTTAACGCCAGCTTTCGACAAGAGGCGTATTGCGGCAACCGTCTGAGAAGGAATATTTTTAGCCACGCTAACTCTCCATGTCGTGGCAATTGCGGCATCGGATTCTTTGTACATGCTCAACAATATATCCATATTAGCCTGGATATCTTCGCAAGATTTTGTTATGATATATTCATTTTTTTTGTTAAATATGACTTGTTCTTCAAATTCGTCTGAAGAATAGGAATTTTTGCTCAATAACAAAATTATTATCAATGTAACAATGCTATAATTCACGATTTTCATCTCACTATAAGGCTAGTATCACCGCTTTGACTGATCGCAATTCTTGCATTTCTCGGCAAGACAATACACCCACTCGAAGCTAATCCAGGCCGCCTGGCACTATCGCCATGAATCTGAAAAGAACGGCGACCATGCGCAGTATGACCGACAGGATTGAGCAACAAAATCATTTGTCCTGTTTGAGCGCTATTACGTAATTCAGAGTCAATTCTCCATGACCCTCTTGGTATGGGACCTTCATTGACGATGTTCTCGGATGCAGGTTGATTTCGATGCGGAGGATGGCCGCTGTATCCTTGATATTCCTCCCCTCCGGGACCAGTAATTCTTCCTGATTGCTGATCATAGATCCAAGGCATAACATTCTCCTCTTGTTTGCCAGTAGGTGGAGTTCTGGCGTTTGACGGGATAATGAGAGGAATTGTAATGAATGGAATCGGAGAAATAAATGGGTGTAGAGTCTGACTGAGCTATGGGATATATACTGTCTGACCAGTATGCCGGATATTTTGAACTCGGAAGATAAAAGGCAGAAAAGCCAAAGGCAGACTCCCCCTATTCTTCAAGATTCAAGATCTGCCCCTTATTCCTGCATGATGGGTGACTGGTGCGGCGAAATACGTCGACATCGCAAAGCTGATATTTCGAGAAAGGCGGAAAGCAAAGAAATTCAGTATATTATCAAGTAGTTTTGTCCGAGGCGAGAAAACCTGATTTTCTGGCCCGAGGGAGTAATTTCTCTTGACCTCGGTCCTTTTGATGGCTGACCCTTGACTCACCGAGGCATGCGCACTTTTGGATGATTCATATTGCACAAATAGGTATAACGACATATATATGATGCATGTCACCCAAGAAAACATCCGCCCACGACCTGCCGGGGAGCCCCGCCGCCAATCTTGAACGCCTAGGGGACAACATTCGCGCCGCCCGGAAGCTGCGCGGCCTGAGCATGCAGGACCTGGCCGCACGCACCATGACCACGCGCGAGACCATCCGCCGCCTGGAAAACGGGCACCCCGGGGTGTCCCTCGGGGTGCTGGCCCATGTCCTGTGGGTTCTGCAGCTCGACGACCAGCTTGGCGGCATGGCCTCCCTGGAATCCGACCCCGTAGGCAGGGCCATGGCCGTGAGCAGACTGCCGCAACGCGTTACAACGGAGGTGAGCGATGCCCTCGACTTCTGAGCGAGCAGTGGTCTTCATCCGCCTGTCCGGCATGGACTACGTTCCTGCGGGGCTGCTCAGGCATGAGGACCGGGCATATTTCTTCCGCTACGGCCGCCGGTATCTTGAGCGGCCAGACGCCATTCCCCTCGACCCGGCCCGGATGCCCCTTGCCGACATGGAGTTTTCCGGAAGCACCCTTTTCAGCGCCCTGCGCGACGCAGCCCCGGACCGCTGGGGCCGCAAAGTGCTGGGACTCATGGCTGGTCGCGCCCCCGGAACGCTGAGCGAATTCGAAGTTCTGACGGCGGCCCATCATCCGCAGCGCATGGGCGCCCTGGCCTTCGGCCCCACACCGAACGGTCCCGCGTCCCTGGCTCCCTGGGCCACAGGCGATGCATTCTGCATGGTGCCCGAAGACCTGGGGCGGGTGGCGGCCATCGTCGCCCGCGTCGATGAGGTCGAGGACGACGAGGAATTCGATGCAGTGCGAAGCGGCATGCCTGAAGACGCGTTCCTGGCCGCCCTCGCCTCCAGCCTGTCCCTGGGCGGGGCCAGGCCCAAGGCCATGGTCACCCTGGACGGAACGTCCTGGATCGCCAAATTCTCCAAACGCGGGGACCCGTGGCGCGAACCCGTAATCGAGCATGCGACCATGACCCTGGCCGCACGCTGCGGCATCACGGTCGCATCGACACGGCTGATGGAACTGGACGGGCATTTCGTCCTGCTGGTTGAGCGTTTCGACCGCCTAAGCGGCGGCTCGCGGCACGTCATTTCTGGCTTCACGGTGACGGGGGCCGAGGAAGACGGCGACTGGGGCAGCTATCAGAACCTGGCCGAACAGGCCCGCAGGCTCGGCGACGCGGACTCCGGCCCGGAGATATTCCGCCGCATGGCTTTCAACGCCCTGTGTTCGAACCGGGACGACCACCTGCGCAACCACGCCTTTTTCGTCTCGCGCAAAACCGTCGCCATGACCCCGGCCTACGACCTGGTGCCATCCGCCATCCGCTTCAGGCAATGGGACCTGTCCCTGCGCTGCGGACTGGAAGGCCGCGCGGCCACGCGGTCCAATATCCTAAGCGACGTCCGGCCCTTCGGGCTCAGCGAAAGTGAGGCAAGGAGAATCTGGGAAGAAATGCGGGAAACGACCACAGGCTGGCGAGAGCATTTCGCCGGGCACGGCGTGACAAAGCGGGAGATGGAGGAGCTCAGGCACCGCTTCACATTGGCGGAAGCTGCATCAACGGGCCCATAGCCAGAAATCTATTTCTGGCATAAAAGGATGCAACGCAAAAAATTCAAGATTCAAGATCTGACCCTCGACTCCTGTTAGTTTGCAGTGGAATCACTGGTCAGTTTGTCCGGAATGCGCAGCTGACCCCAGATACCGTGATTCCCTACTTTTGATGGGTGACCCTCAACTCCTGCTCGACTCACCATGAACGCACATTTTTTTAATGGTAAGAGCGGCATTTTTATGCGATGAGCGGAGCCACGTGAATTTCATCACATAAGAAGGAGCTGTAGACTTGAACTGGCCATCTTATTATCCCCCCGACTGTCCACCTGCAGATGCTCATGATGCCATTGGAGAAATCTACCGATTTGTCACCAAACGGGAGCTTCATGATCTGCCATCAGGTTTTTTATGCCATAAGTTGAAAGTCCCAGATCAATGCCAAGATCGCGAGCCTTGCTTAGTTTGTGGCCTTTCCGTGTCAGTCACGTATCAAGACTGCTTATACGAAAAGCATCTCTCTCCATATTTACGGAAGAAGAGAATTCTTTTTGCCATACTGGAGGAACCTTTGGGGAAAATTCTTAACACTCCAGAAGTAAGTCCGAATCACTTCACATGGTGGCTCCCTACTTGTTTAAAAAACCCTTGGGATTTGTTCGAGGTTTTCGATTATGATACAGAATAACACATTCATTCCCAAAGGGACGTCGCTCGGCGAGCTGCAAATAGTCGATGTATTCCAGTATTACGACTTTCCAATTTTGTTTGCATGCATTAATCAGAGCAAATCTGTATTTATATCTTTATGTATAGATGAAGATGAACATGGTTATTATTGGCTATACTCACATGTATCAAATAAGACAATGAGCAGATTAAAATCTGGCGAAATAGATTTTAGAGATGCTATTCTTAGCTCTATAAATGGAGTTTTATTTAAAATTTATACAAAATTAAACGGAGATTCTGTAGTAAAACTCGCAGATATAGGGGAAATTAATGATGAAATGCTCCCTTTTAGCGGAATCAAAATAGAAAATTCTGAAGAAAAATACGTTCCGTACTATGCAGAATCGTCGATTATAGCGAAATCTACAGAACGAGGAGTTTTGAACTTAGTTGTAGAAACACGTAATAAAAGAAAAGAAGCGCCAGCTAGAAGTGTTGGAAAATTATTAACTCACGCACAGAATACATTTGATGCGATTGGGTACAAATTGAGTGGTTTTTTCAAACCACTTTGTAACATCCCCAAAATGATTACCGACCAAACAGCGCTACAGTTCGCTATGACTTTTCCAGGGTCTTTTGGAATTCAATTAAGATCGTCGTATCGGGCTGATAGCCCTGAATTTACACTTTTTGAGCATACAGCAGCAAAACTATATAGTATATTTAATGCAACTAGCGAGGAATTCCCAGACACCCTTTCTGGACTTGATCAAGTATCAATAGCTTCAATTTCAAAACTCTTGGTGCCACTTGATGAAATGAACTCCGGCCTATACATAGAGTATTTTCTGCCGAATAAAAATATTAAAAGGACAACTATATCCACAGCAGAATCTATCTCTGAGAAATTAAATATCATAAAAGAAATTGAATTATCAGAAACGCAAATGCAAGTATCTGGAAAAATTGACGGAATTATTTTATCAAAAAAACAATTCAGCATAATTGATGAGCATGGGATAAATTATATAGGACACATACAGGATTCAGCAATGGAGGCAGCTTCAGTTGTAAAAATCAATAGTCCATGCACAGCATTGATAAAAACTAGTATAAAGCACAGCAAATCTTCAGACAAAATAATCGAAAAGCACACGTTGATAGACTTAAAAATTATTGCCGCGGACGTTGAGCAGGACAACAGTCAAAACGGTAATTAATACTAAATATTTAATTATTGTAATTTAGACTTATTCTTTAATGTATTTCGATTCACAGAAACTGAAAAAATCTACCTGAATAATACTCCAAACGCTAAATATTAGCTCTGCGATCTCTCGACCTGTCGAGTTTTTTATCCTTCGGAAAGTTGCTTCATAAGGACTAGGGCGCAACCTTTCCCAAGTTCCTTTGTATTCTCGAAAATTTGCTTCTTCACCTTTGTATCTTTCGTTATATTTTGTGGCCATTTTGTGAGCTTTAACCCATTTTGGAATAGCATCAATTGGCAATTTATTTACATCAATACAAAGCAATGACCCTTCAAAAGCAACCATAAGTCGTGATCTAACATCTCCATCTAAAACTGCAAGAGTATGTATTGCGCTATTAAATTTCTCATATGCATATGAATAAGTATAATCATACATACGATATTCCTTTTTTTATCTAGAACATACCAATCCAACTCTCTTCCTACCCACACATCCTTGCTGCAGATGCTAATACAATTGATCAGACCCCTCGAGCGGCGAGTTCTAAAGGAGCGTAGGCCGGGTTAACGCTGTTGGGGATGTTGGCGTCGACCTTTATTTAGTAGCCGAGGTCATCTACTACGACGGCGAAAAGGCACCCTGGTCGTAGGGTGGTGCTGGAGGTGTCGATGAGCAGAAGGTCAAAGGTTAGATCTTGAATCTGATCTTGAATCTTAATTATTCTTAAAGTTATAATTCGCAAACATCACATCCCCTTCTGACACTCATAACAAAACGCCTCCCCCCCAAACCTCTCCTTATTATTCCAACAAAACCGCGCCACATTATCCGGAATCGCCTTCCTGCACTTGAAGCAGTAATACTTCTTTTCCCCCTGCTCCGCCGTGCCATTGCTCCTGTCGATCACGGTCTGGATATAGGATCAGCCACCAGCTTGATCCCGAACCTCTTTCCATCGTCGATGGAGATACTGGAGTGGTGCGACCGGAAGGCTACAATCCAGCTCACGGACAATTATCGTAAAATCATTCCACGCCAACAACGGAGACCTACTGGGCATAGGAAGTCCCAGGCACTCTTTGACAATGGCACGTTTCAATCTGTCCTGCTTACCTATCACGATTGAGCTGCTGAGAGGTTACAGGGCTTTGAATTTGAGAACTTATTTTGATGCTTTTATTCGGCATCTTTGGCGTGTATTGCTCGCCATCCCGATATTTGGATCATGATTACTTATCGTATTGCTTTATTGCCAATCCCAACTCAGCACGATATTTATATATTTCAGATATTTTACTAATATCAACTCTCATCTCATTATCAGGAACAAATATAGACAATGATTTTTTTGACTTCCCAAAATAAAGACGACATATCGGTCGACGATTGTTGTTGTCTAACAATATTGCACAATAACTTTTTGCATCGCGCAATGTGATTCTATCAGTATCTACATACTCTGCCCCGATTGCACGCACAATTCTATAGGACTCTAATTCTTCATCAGTTGTGATAACGCCGCTTGACTTTTCTACATTACCTTCGATTACATCTTCTTGCTTTATATTATTCGAAGAAGAGGTAGTGTGCGGGATCTTCAGCAAAAAGAAAGACCATGGCATATGTGGGTTGTACCACCAAACCACAACTCCCGGAGGAATCTGCCATGGTCAGG
>NZ_JADBGG010000038.1 GCF_014873765.1 Desulfomicrobium macestii
ACGTAATCAGACGAGGTCGTCCGAGCGAAAATCTCTCACTTTTGCTGGATCTATTAGGGTGCCGATCGGTGGCTCCATTAGGGTGCTGATCAACATCCACTAAGTAATACGGGCAATGCGACGGATCCCCCGATCAAAATACTCATAAGCACGAGTATGTATGACAAAAGAAATTATTGCTCTCCATAAGGCAAATCATTTACAGACAGCGGAAAAATTCGTGCCACCTCCTTCGGGTTTAAATAAATTTCAAGAGGATAATATGGATTATAATCCAGATAACTTTATACAGCGCAGATTTCCTGATCACCCAAGATCAAATGATTAGCGCTCGCCCTTCAGCAAAGATATAGCACGTATCATTCTTAATTCTGGATTCAGAAGACTTCGGTAAAAGACACAAGCTATGGTCACTGAAGAGAATGACTCAACCGATAAGCAGCAGGTGGGTTAGCGATGATCCTGATTGACAACGAGACCAAGGTCGACCTTCTCAATAATGAGGCGATCGCAACGACTATCATCAAACTCGTTCGCGACACGCCGGATCAGCCGGTAACAGTTGGTGTCCATGGTGATTGGGGGGCTGGTAAATCAAGCGTTCTAGAGATGATTGAGGCCGGATTCGAAAATGAAACTAAGGTCCTGTGTCTCAAATTCAACGGCTGGCGCTTCCAAGGCTTCGAAGACGCTAAAATTGCGCTTATTGAAGGCATCGTCACCGGCTTGATCGAGAAGCGTCCCGCGCTGACCAAGGCTGGCGAAACGGTGAAGAATGTCGTCCGTCGGATCGACTGGCTAAAAGTTGCGAAGAAGGCGGGCGGGTTCGCACTCACAGCTCTCACGGGCATTCCGACGCCTGACCAGATCCAAACCATCGTCGGCTCGCTCGAAGGTATTCTCGCCGATCCGGCGAAGCTCGCAACGAAAGACAATACCATAGCCGCAATCAATAATGTGATGGGGATGTTAAAGCCGTTGAGTGAAAGAGCCTCAACCAACGTGCCCGAGGAGATCAACGCCTTCCGCAAGGCATTTGACGATCTGCTTGAAAAGGCTGGAGTGGAGCAGTTGGTCGTCCTCATCGACGACCTTGACCGCTGCCTTCCCGACACAGCCATCGAAACGCTCGAAGCCGTACGCCTCTTCGTCTTCACCTCACGAACCGCCTTCGTCGTTGCCGCCGATGAGGCGATGATCGAATACGCGGTGCGCAAACATTTCCCCGACCTGCCGGACACGACTGGGCAACAGACCTATGCCCGTAACTATCTGGAGAAGCTCATTCAGGTGCCCTTCCGGATCCCGGCCCTCGGTGAAACGGAGACACGCATCTATGTCACGCTCCTACTCGTTGGCATGGAACTCGGCGACAACGATCCGGCTTTCAACAACTTGATTGGCATCGCCCGAGAGCGGCTTAAACGGCCGTGGACCACCGGCGCGCTCGATGCAGCGACGGTTAAAACTGCGCTCGTGGATAAGTCCTCACGAGCCAACAACGCCTTGGCGCTCAGCGATCAGATAGGGCCGATCCTTGCCAGTGGAACGAAGGGTAACCCCCGTCAGATCAAGAGATTTCTCAACATGCTTGTCTTGCGGCAGCGAACAGCCGAAGCGCGCGGATTCGGGGATGACGTCAAGCTCCCCGTTCTCGCCAAGCTCATGCTCGCCGAACGATTCCTCCCGCGCCTGTTTGACCAGATCGCCGCTGCGGCTGCTGCCGCGCCAGATGGCAAGTGTGCCGATTTGGTGGCGCTCGAAGCTGCAATTACTGAGGAAAAAGACGACAAAGCTAAGCCCAAACCGGCCAAGATGACAGCCGGCAAGGGTGATGACGCGGTCAAGCCCGCACCCAGGTTGGTGGCCTCAAAGGCGATTGAGAGCGCGCTGCTAGGCGAGTGGCTATCATCGCCTTCCATCAAGGCCTGGGCCGCAGTGCCGATCAAGATAGGCGGGGACGACCTTCGCCCTTATCTCTTCGTAGCCAAGGACCGAAAGGATTATTTCGGAGCAGCCTCGGTGCTTGGACATCTTTCCACCGTCGTCGAGCAACTCTTTGGCGGCAAATTCGCGGTCCAAGGCGTCGAAGGCGACCTAAAGCGGCTCGCACCACCCGAAGCGGCCCAGATCTTCGAAGCAGTGCGGGGCCGCATCGTAGGTAGTGACAGTTTCGACACCGAACCGCCGGGTGCGGCTGGCTTGGCGGTCCTCGTCAAAGCGCATCCCACGCTCCAGGAAAACCTCCTCGACTTTCTCGAAGCCCTTCCTCAAGACCGCTTGGGCCCATGGGCGTGCAGTGGTTGGGAAAGCGCGCTCAAGGATGCTGAACCCACACAACGATTTAACCGCTTGCTCCAACTCTGGGGGAAGGACGGCGGGGCGATGCTGAAGGCTGCGGCCAATGCAGTACTTCGCACACGCAAGGGGGTACGCTGATGGGTACGTCGACCGCTTTCGGCGGCCAATGCGGCAACACTCCGCTCGTCCCTAGCTGGCTGGGCAATGAAGGCTCCCCTCCGGCTGCGCCGGACGGCGGAGCAGCCCCCAATGGTACTCCCCCGGCAGGGCCGCCTGATGGCCCGCTAGCACAGCCAGCAAGTCCAGCCATTCCCCCAGCGGCGGATTCGACACGGTTCTCGGCTGCCCGTAACAATTTCTCCCGCTTCGCGGGCTCGGGCGGGGACGACCACAAAGCTCTCGGTCGTGCCGTGTCGCACTATGTGAGCTCGTCTTCGGGCGGCGCAAGAACGGCGGCTGCCAGGATGGGGTCGGCGCGAGGAGCCGGCAGCCGTCTTCTCGGATTTCTGTCGGACGCGGTAACGCGTGGTGTGTCCGAGGCGCTCCGCGCGCTCAATCTCGGCGCTCTCGCCGGCCAGCCGATCGAGGACGTCTTCCTCGGGCTAGCCGACTATGTGTGCCCGGACGGTGGCACCATCGACGAGGGCATTTCGCGGGAGGCCTTCATCGAGACGATCGCTGACCTGGCTGGTGCGGGCATAACAGACCTCGATGGGCTCACTCACGACCAGATGCAGACGGTCTTTGAACTCTATGCGACGAACGCGATCGAGGCTCGGCTATGCAATGACATCGGCGCGAAGACCGTGACCCTCCCCTCCGACAGTTGGCAAGTCGCACGAGTCCAGGCACAGTTGAATGATTTTATTCGGCGCGCCGTCGCCGACGCTTTGACAAAGGCGCGTGCAGCGGAGGCCGCGCTGACACACGATCGTGTGCTCGCCTTCGTCGGAAGCATTTATGAACAAGCGTTCGGCATTTTACAGATCATGGGCGACACCGAGGTGGAGGGAGCATGAGACGCCACGTTATTATTGGCCGTTACGGCCCCGGCGATCGCGAACGGTTCGCGCTCGATAACACCGAATTCGAAACCCGACTCGACTTGATCGTCCGCGACCGAACGCTCGATCACGGGATCGGGCACGCTTTGAGTGACTTAGCTCGGATCGGTGTATATCCATCTGAGATGGGGGCTGACGTCCTGGTCCTAGCCGCGCACGTCCATGCTGCCGACACCCGCGTATCTCGCGACAGCGAGTCTCAGGATGGCTGGACAAGGGAATTGCGTTTGATCGTGCCTGTCTCCGATCCCGACCGATGGACAAGGGCAACGCCAATCTTAGTCCGGATGTTGAATTTTCTGACCGGCGATCGCTGGTCACTTGCCTTCAGGGCGCGCCCGAGTCGTATCAAGTTGGTCTCACTGCCCCCTTTAGGCCGACTCATTGACCCGCCCTTCAATGATCTGGCGCTATTCTCAGGCGGTCTCGACAGCCTGATCGGCGCGATCGATACGCTTGAAATTGGCAACACACCGCTTTTCATCAGCCACGCTGGCGATAGCGCGACGAGCGACGCCCAGTCCTCGCTCTTCGAAGCGCTCAAAGTGCAGTATCCGGCTAGTCCTTTTAAGCGATTACGCCTCCGAATGACCTTCCCAGGCGGCTTCGTTCGTGGATCAGCCGACGAGAATACCACGCGCGGACGCTCCTTTCTCTTTTTCGCCTTAGGCGTATTCGCCGGTAGCGGGTTCGGTGGCACGTTTACGCTGAAGGTGCCGGAAAATGGTTTGATCGCGGTCAACGTGCCGCTCGACCCTCTCCGTCTCGGGGCGTTGAGTACACGCACCACACATCCATTTTATATCGCCCGCTGGAACGATACGCTCGCAGCGCTGGGCATCGATGGCCGCATCGAAAATCCATACTGGGATAAGACTAAGGGCGAGATGGTGGCCGCGTGCACAAACGGCGCTCTTTTGAGGCACCTCACGCCAATATCCTTGTCCTGTGCATCGCCAACCAAGGGACGCTGGCAGGGTCTCAGCACTCAGCACTGTGGATATTGTTTACCATGTTTGATCCGGCGCGCTGCGTTGCTCAAAGGATTTGGTGCTGGTGCCGACCCGACCGTCTATACGATCGACGACCTAACCACTCGCGCCCTCGACACGCGCCAGTCCGAAGGTGTGCAAGTCCGCTCCTTCCAACTCGCGATTGAACGACTTCGAGCCAGACCCGCCTTAGCACCCATCCTTATTCACAAACCCGGCCCACTATTCGACGAGTCGCCAGCCCGCCAGGCCTCGCTCGCCAGTGTCTACCGCCGTGGCCTTGATGAAGTGGGCGTTCTGTTGGCCAGGGTGAGGACACAGCCCCTATGAGTAATAATGTTTCGTCCGCTGGCGTGGATTTCCACTGCCATCTCGATCTATATCCAGACTTCAAGGCCGCGATCACGAAAGCGGAGGCAGCACGGATTAATACACTGACCGTCACTACCACCCCAAAGGCTTGGCCGCGTAATCTTGAATTGACGCGTGACAAGCGCTATGTGCGGGCTGCACTTGGCCTCCATCCGCAGCTTGTGACGGAACGGGCCAGCGAATTGGCATTATGGGAACATTATCTGCCAGAGACGCGCTACGTCGGCGAGGTTGGCCTCGACGCTGGCCCTAGGTTCTACAAATCGCTCGATACTCAAAAACATGTGTTCCGCACAGTCCTCGAACGATGTTCGGATGCCGGTGGCAAGATACTCACCGTGCATAGCGTCCGGAGCGTACCGACGGTGCTCGAAATGATCGAACGCCATTTACCGCAGGACAGGGGCCTCGTTGTGTTGCACTGGTTCACCGGAACCAAAGCCGAAGCACGACGCGCCGTAGCGCTCGGTTGCTACTTTTCTGTCAATACCGAGATGATCCGCTCCGACCGAGGCCGGGCGCTTGCCGCCGACCTCCCGTTGAGTCGCATCCTCACCGAGACTGACGGCCCATTTACAAAGATTAACGGGCATCCCGCCGAACCAGCCAGCGTTCAAATAACTATCGACGCTCTCGCGCATGTGCGAAATGCATCCAAAGACTCGATTGCGGAGTCTGTTCAAGCAAACTACCGGGCACTAATCGATGCATGATGTCTCAAATAAGCGGTTACATTTCATGCTGCCATGCCCTCTAATGACTTCTGCCGCATCATTACAACAGTTGCCAATAGCCGGGCCATAAGCGAAACTGGCCAGTGAAACATGTCAAGGCCGGCATTGGCAAATAATGCGCATTTATCGCCTCACTGCATATTCAGTTCATCAAAATGCGAGCACTCGTTATGAACAATCATATTTGTAGGTCGACAAAACTGCGTGCTGTAGAAGAGCTGACCGGGCAGCGCCACCATGCAGTCCACGAGGTCGGCCTCGATCAGGGCGCGGCGGATGTCGCCCTCTCCTGACTGATTGGAAGACATGCTGCCATTGGCCAGGACAAAACCAGCCATGCCTTGGGGCGCAAGATGGTGGATAAAGTGCTGCACCCAGGCGAAGTTGGCGTTGCCCTTGGGCGGAATGCCGAACTGCCAGCGCACGTCGTCGTCCTTGCGGAACCAATCCGAATCATTGAAGGGCGGATTGGCCAGAACATAGTCGGCTCTTAGGTCGGGATGCAGATCGCGGCGGAAGGTGTCGGCGTGCTCAGGGCCAAAATCAGCCTCGATGCCGCGCAGGGCCAGGTTCATGACGGCCAGGCGGCGAGTGGTTGAATTGCTCTCCTGTCCGTAAATGCTGATGTCCCCAACTCTGCCGCCGTGGGCTTCCACGAATTTCTCGGACTGCACGAACATGCCGCCGGAACCGCAACAGGGGTCATAAATGCGGCCTTTATATGGCGCGAGCATCTCGACCAGACAGCGCACGACACAGGATGGCGTGTAGAACTGTCCGCCGTTCTTGCCCTCGGCGCTGGCAAAGCGGGTCAGGAAATACTCGTACACGCGCCCGAGCAGATCAACGGAACGGTGCGTCTGTTCACCCTCGCTGGCTGCCGTGAGGGTGATGGTGGCGATCAGGTCGATGAGTTCGCCAAGCCTGTGCTTATCGAGACCGGGCCTGGCGTAGTCCTTGGGCAAGACGCCTTTCAAACGCGGATTGTCACGCTCGATGGCGACCATGGCATCATCCACGATCTTGCCAATGCCGGGCTGCTTGGCGTTGGCCTGGAGATGGGACCACCGGGCATCCGCAGGGACCCAGAAAACATTCTCGGCCTTGTATTCATCCGGATCTTCGGCGTTCGCGCCTTCATAATCACCAACGCCTGCGATCAGCTTGGCGCGGTGCTCTTCAAAACTGTCTGAAATATATTTGAGAAAAATAAGCCCAAGGACAACGTGCTTGTATTCCGCCGCGTCCATATTGTTGCGCAGCTTGTCGGCAGCGAGCCAGAGCTTGGCCTCGAAACCAAGATTGGCCGTGGGTTTGGTGTCATTTTTTTTGGGACGAGCCATGAAAATCCAATCTCCGGGAAAATGATGCGGTTAAAACTCACAAAGGCGACGTCAGAGTCGCGCCTGTCAACAAAACTTTCAGGGCCATAACGCAGAGCACGTGTATGACACAAGACATAATTTCACGGAGTTGCAGACTACGTAGATAGATATCCCGACGTTCCGGAGGATATAGGTAGGTAATTTCGAAAATTCAGGAAATTGATCCGCAACATGTTCAATGCAGTACTCAAAAAAAGATTAATTCCGGCTGCCCAAACATCGCAGCAGCCGGAATCCTGTAGATCATATTGCCACGTCTCACATAAATGCGATGACCCGATCCATGCTCATACGAGCCCTTCCTGTACAGAGCGCAGTCTTTGCTTGATCTTGAAGATGTCGAAAATAACTGCCGCTTGGACGTGGCGTCACTCAAATCCTTAATCACAGTACTGCAAAAAGTCGTCATCCTCTTGAAGAAGGTGATCAATTCCTTTTTAACTATCTGAAAAGAATTGATTTCACACTATTACCCGACATGACCAGCCTACCCACGCTGAGCAAACGCTCGCGAGAATAACACGCATTCTTTCGCGATTTTTTGCAGTGTTGTCTCTTCAACAGCTTTTCATATGTCAGAAAAGTCACGAAGACTTTCCTTCAAGTGTACAACGAAGAGAGGCAGCAACCAAAATTCAACTCGGAGTCTCTACTCCTGGCTGCTTTAAAACAGGAAACTTTACAGCAGCGCACGCCTTGCTTACAATGCCAAATAGTTGAAATATTGGACTTGGATCATCAACTATTTCTACAAAAAATAGCCATTAAAAGCCCTGAACCTTCGCAACGGATATGTTGTCATCACGTATCAACGACCCGGCTTGGCTGATACCGACCAAAAACCTGCACTGAGGGCACTGCAAAAAGTCGTCATCCCCTTCTAGAAGGGAATCCATGCCTTTTTAAATATCTGAAAAGAAAGTATTTCGCACTATTGCCCGACATGGACCGCCTATCCATGCTGGGAACACGTTCGCGGGAATGACACTCGGATTCTTTTGCGACTTTTTGCAGTGTCCTCTGCACTGACATAAGCTCAATAGTGACGAGGCAAAGAGGAGATTTACGGATGAATAAACTGTTCTGTTTGGCTGGCACGTTGTTGTTCATTCTGGGTTCGCTGTTCTTGAGCGGTCCGGCGAATTCCATGCACGAACCTTTCGCGTGGCCCTACGCGGACCTGCAAGTGTTGCGGACCCAACGGGTAACCCAGCTGGAAAACGTCCTCGGCCGACTCGAGGAAAAAGCCCGTGCGGCGGCCACGGACAAGGTGATCGTGTCCGTGCTTGAACTCTCGGCGTTCCATGCCCAGGCTCAGCGCCAGGGGGCGGTCGACGGCGATTTTGAAGTCAAGATTTCCGAGATGAAGGAAAGTTTTCGCCGATATTACATGGAGAATTATTACCTTTTCTACGACATTCTTTTCATCGACACGACCGGAGCCGTGGTCCACAGTCTGCGGGGAGAAAGCGACCTCAAGACAACCCTGACCGCTGGAGAGGCGGCCTCCTCGCCCCTGGGCGCCTGCATAAGTCGGCATCCAAAGAGCGAGGTGTTCATCGACTACCACGACTATGCGCCATCGTCTGAACCCGCGGCCTTCCTGGTGGAGCCAATCCTGAAACAGAATCGATTGCTGGGATGGATCGCCTTGCAGTGTTCGGTCAACAAGATCAACGCCCTGTTCGCCCCGACCGGAGAAGAGTACGAAACCATGGAAACCCTTCTCGTCAACGAAAAGGGCATCATGCTCACGGATTCCCAGTTCTTCGGCGATTCGAGTGTACTCCGGGCACATCTGAACTTTTCCAATGTGCCGTCAAAGTTCGCCCAGGGCCAAGGACGCATGGAGGTAACAGACTACCGTGGGCAGGAATGCCTTACGACTTTTCAGGTAGTGAATTTTAAGGGGACGCGGTGGCTGGTGGTGGCCAAGGTGGACAAAGACGAGGTTGTCACCAGGGAATTCGCCCTGCATGAGCGGTACTATACCCAGCGACTGCTCCAGACGATGGCCAAGCAATCCTGTCCGGCGATGAATCCACCAGCGCAAAGGGCCAAAAAAACGGCCGTCCGGGTGGACATGGACGAATTCTACCGAGCCGAACGCAGCCAGGGCCTTCGGACCTTCGGCATATCGACCTGTACGGGCTTTCTTGCCGTCCCGCCCGGTGAATTCGCCTATCTGGCGCATGTAAGCAACAAAGACCAGACATACGGCGGCACGGAAACCAACCTGTTGGATCAAATCCTCGAAAACATAGAGCGTTTCGATGTATCCCGTAGCGGGAAGCGTGAGTTGTCCTTCCTGATCGTGGCCCCGCATCTGGACGGTCTGGAGGGCTCGCTGGATCAGATCCTGGACAGAGGGTATCTGCTTTCCCAGATCAACGTTCTCTCATGTCCGCAGGCCCGAACCGGCGAAATCCGCTACGATTGCGAAGGCACCGTGATCACCTGGACCGGCCCTGACCTCAAGCCTTTGGGCGCACACAATATCGAAGACGCAGTCAACCTTGGGAAACTCATGGAGACAATCATCGCCCAAGGCCCGCCGGAATGATTCTCATGAAATACAAGGCGAACATCCAAAAACGGCAAATAAACGACTGAAAGTCAAACGCCCAGCAGCTTCCCCAAAGACTAATTCAATGATGATAGCGCATTAACGGTAATCCGCTCATTCTCGCACCATCTTCCTGCGCCGGACGTTGTGCCATCTAGGCAGCACAGGACGGCACCCAGAGCTTTCCTGCGCATTACCCAGGAAAGCGCCAGCGCCAAGCATCGTTCATATCCATACTTGGATGGACTTGAGCACACCTCTTCCTGTAGGATTGCTTGTACAGCCATGCATGACCGGATCGCACTGCGCGGCACGGGCTTATCGCCCAGGGTGATTCTGGCTGAGCATGATGTCGTAGCTATCCATCTGCACGGATATTTCAGGCTGGCTCATGTTGATACGAATATCGGCATGGGCATTCATGCCACGGGCTTCGGAGACCTCATTGCCCATGGTACGGCAACCATACTGAAGCCTGAAGTCGTAAGCGACTTTGTATTCACCACCGGGAAGAGTTGTAATCGAAATACTATTCTCTTCAACGGTCTTCACCCCCGGTGAGGAAATTGACTCCATACCGACATCGGCAAGAGCAGGATCCTTGAGCATGCCTGTCAGCACGTCTGCCCCCATCGCCTGATGCAACGAATACGTCACCTTGCCCGCCATTTCAGTACTGGTAAAGGCTTCGGCCAACCCTCGCAGTTCACGCTGCATGGCGTCACCGTTGTTGGTGCCCGTTGCACCGTAGAGACGCCCGTCTACCTCTATGCCGTTTCTGAAGAAGTCCTTAAGAAACTGCGTTCCGAATTTATCCATATATTCTGCCTGGAATTCACGTGAACCGCCCGGTATAGTCACACCGCCGTAGTCATTAGTCTTGGCGAACTTCACTATTCCGTCGGTCACCTTCTGACCGAGTTGCGCCAGGTTCACGTCCTGTCGCGCGTTATACCAACCTACAGTATGAACGTTGGCTGGAATCGCGGCGCGGATCTGCGCCATGCTCAATTGCCCGACGCCGGGACTCTGCAACGCAAGGCTGGACGCGAGGGAGTCAATTCCTGCCATCTTTGCCAGGGAATTGAGGAGCAGGTACGCCCCATCGCGTTCATCGGCAAGTCGTCTATTGTTGGTTTCCCCATGCGCCAGTGCGAAACGCAGGGCAACGAAGTCGCTCTGAGGCTCGACAAGCCGGGCGAGTACAGAAGCGGGAGTCTGTCCTTCAGGAATATGCGCAAGCTTGGCGCCGATGTTGATAGAAAGATCACGAACGGTTGCAACTTCGTCAGCACCTTCAAGACCCGGTCGCAACTTGGGAGCATTGGGATCACCCCCCGGCTGGTCGACTGCTGTCCTGATGGCTTGGGCCAGACTGCTGATTGCGGCGTGAGTGTCTTGACCGGGCAACGGGCCAGCCGCGAGCTGTTCAATTGAATGCGAGACCTGCCCGATGCACTCGCATATCGATTTGACCATTCCTGTATTGATGGTACTTGGAAATTCGATAATAGCATTGCGGGCCACAGCACGTTGCTCGACCGTCAGCGTTGCGTTGTTGTCGACCTCTGCTATGGTGTTCAGAAAATCGTTTATAACTTTGTCAGCTACTGCAATGGCTTCCTCGCTGGTAGGCGGATGGGTGTTCTTGATCTTAAACTCAACGTTAAAACGACTTTCCATACTCTTATAAAGCTTACCCAGATCGGCGGGAGTAAACTCAAAATCCATCCCCCGGGCCTGCATGGTGTCATGTAACCGCTGACACAGAGGGGCATCAGGCGTTGAATGATTGCCCACGACGTTCAGTTGGGCAGCCATAGCCCCGTCAAGCTTGGCAAGACATTGAACGCGGCACGCCTCGCTCAGCATTTCCCGGGCATCCGAAAGACCCGGGGCATGCATTCCATGTCTTTCACCCCATTGGTGACATTTTGTCTGCAGGGTATCCATCAACTGTTGCCGGTCTTGCGGTGCGAGAGGGATGTCCGCCATGCCGAACCTTTCCGCCCATCCAGTGAATATGGCGTCGAAATCCTGTTCCAGCCTTTCTTTGAGGCCCGCAATGTTGATATCAAGATTCGATGAAATGGCTTGTTCTTCACTGGCCATCCGTATGACCGTGGCGGTGGCCTGTGCCATCGCGCGGCCCGAAATGGGCTTGCCAGGGGCACTGTGGGCCGAAAGCAGCTTTTGAGCCACATCAAGGGTGTTGTTGCTGACACCAACATCGCGCAACTGCGCAACGAGATTGCCCACGACCTGCCTATTACTCTGGGCCGTTTGGCTGTTGCCGACAGACTTGATCCAGTTGACGGCCCGACCGAATGCGTTGCGGGTGCCTGCGACAAGTGCATCACCCTCGGTCTTTACGTGCTCCGCTCCGATGGCCTCAAACTGGCTTCGCATTGCTCCCAAGGCTTGAAAATCGACAACCATGGCAACCTTCCTTGCTGGTATGTAGTGTGAACGTACTTTTTTTAGGCAATGGCAAGAGGCACAGCGCTACCCTTCGTAACCAGCCTGGTGACTACGAAAATCATGCCAATGCGTCTGAATCAGACCCGGAGTGCCATGCCGGACAGATACGCGCTGTCCGCACCAGGAGTTTCGGCTCCTATTTCACGTGCGGCCTCGCGCAGGCCTTCGGCGGTGTTCACATGGCTTTCGAGAAATGCCTCCAGGCCGCCAAGAGCAAGTGCATCTAGGCCAACAGAGTTGGCATAGATCAGCCCATGTTGTTGGCTCAACCCTACAATGCCCGCACCGCTTATGGCCAGACCAAGGTTCTGTTCAAGTCCATACTGGCACAGGGCCGCCGCTACAGCACTTTCATCCGGCAACGTGGTGATGACGGTGAACGCGAAAAGCCGCGCCTTGTCGCGCACCAGTTCAAGGTTCACCACTACATCGTCGAAGCTGAGCGCACAGGCACCCGAAGCGTCAAAAGCAAGACTGGGAATGCCCATTTGTTCCCCGAACGCGCCAAGCGCTTTTTCAACTGTGTCCATTATCCCTCCCGGAATTTCAATATGCCTGAAGCAACACCATGTGGCTATGACAAAGCCGTACACACATGCAAAAATATTCAGTTTTTTTGAACAAATAGTTCTAGATTGTCAAAATAAAATCGAATCAAATCTGCCTGGATTCTCAGTACTGAAACTTATGGGATTCCCCCACTACAGACCAAGTTAGCCAAAGAAGCTGGTCCGTGATAGTTGGTTCGCCATGCCAGCCCTGACCTCCAAGATTTGCAAACACATCCCCGTCATTCGCATGGTCAAGCTGCGCAAAAAGTAAAGACTCTTGCTTCTATCGCAGATCAGAGACGTCCGTGAAAGATGCGGGCCTGAGCGCTTACGTCTAAACCATCGGAAAGCGGGCAGTTTCATTTTTGTTGGTGACAGGGACGGTTAAGTCACTTTTGCTCCTCGTGCCGCCGGTGGGGGCAAAGGTCAGCTCTTTTCCGCTCAGAATCACGTGATACCAGCGGGGTTCCTCCTTCTGGGACTTCTTCATTAACTGCTTAGAACAAAGACAGCCATGGAATCGATCCGTATCCACCCAAAAGATCTGGTCCATTGGTTTTCAAGGAACTCCAATTTCATATGACACTCGCTTTTATCGCTGTTGTTTTTGGTCTGGCTCTTCTGGTCTGGAGCGCCGACCGCTTTGTCGAGGGATCAGCCTCTGTCGCCCGTTATTTTGATATGCCGCCGCTTTTGATCGGTATGGTTATTGTCGGCTTCGGCACCTCCGCACCTGAAATGGTGGTTTCGGCCCTGGCCGCCTTGCAGGGTACCCCTGGAATTGCGCTTGGTAACGCCTACGGCTCCAACATCACCAATATAGCGCTAATCTTGGGGATCACGGCGCTTATCAGCCCTATCGCCGTACATTCAAATGTTCTGCGCAAGGAGTTGCCCATTCTCGCGGTTGTGACCATTATCGCAGCATGGCAACTCAAGGATGGTGAAATTTCGCAGTTCGATGCCGTAGTGTTGCTTGCTGTGTTTGTCGGGCTTATGGCCTGGACCATCTGGCAAGGGTTGAAGAACAAAAATGGTAATGACCGCACTGACCCTGTTGCTGTTCGTCATTGGCTACGGGTTCCGGGGGCCAGGCCGTATCAACCGCTTTGAGGGCGTGCTACTCTTGGCCTGTTACACGGGATACACGACCTACCTGATCAGCACGGCTTTCTGACAACGGGCATAGGCCGATCCGACTCCCGGTTTGAAAACCGTAACTGCATAGGGAAACCAGATACAAATTATTGCTATTTGAACTCATATGTTACCCAAGGATGCGAACGATATGTCTCAAATTCAAAAATCAGAGCAGAGCCGACTGGAAAAATTCACTTTTCTCATGATGCTTGTGCTCGTGAGCCTGCTTTTTGTACTCTTGCTCTTGCCTTTTTGGGGAGCGATCTTTTGGGCCTGCATCATCGGTTTGATTTTTTCACCAATGTACCAACGTCTGCTCAGAATGGGAAAACCAAAGCCCAATCTGGCGGCACTGGGGACATTATTGATTTGCTTTGTAATCGGTATCATCCCCTCATTGTTTATTATCATCTCCTTTTTTCGAGAAGGAGCAAGTCTTTACAACCGTCTCAAAAGCGGAGAATTTGATATTGCAGATCGTATTGATAAAGTTCAAACAGCTTTTCCAGGCATAAAAAGCTTTTTTGACCGATTTGACCTTGATATCAATAGCATTCAGTCACAACTTTCTGATTTCGCTCTCACTTCTAGTGGTTATATCGCTCAAAACGCGCTTGCGCTTGGACAGGGGACTTTACAGTTTTTTGTAGCTCTTGGATTGATGCTTTATATGGCTTTTTTCATGCTTCGAGACGGGGACAAACTTGTAGCGACACTTGTTCGTGCCTTACCCTTGGGGAATGAGCGTGAGTATTTGCTCTTTAACAAGTTTGCCGAAGTCGTGCGTGCGACAGTGAAAGGCAATCTGCTTGTTGCAGCCGTTCAGGGAATCTTGGGAGGATTTATTTTCTGGGTTCTCGATATTCACGGAGCGTTGTTGTGGGGAGTCGTGATGACGCTACTCTCTTTAATACCAGTCATTGGAGCCGGATTGATCTGGGGGCCTGTCGCTATTTACCTGTTCGCTATTGGTGACTGGCCCCACGGAGTGATCCTGGTAGCATATGGAGCCGGCGTTATCGGATTGGCCGATAATATTCTGCGACCGCTTCTGGTCGGGCGCGATACAAAATTGCCTGACTATATAGTTCTGCTTTCGACGCTCGGCGGTTTTTCATTGTTCGGAATGAACGGATTTGTTCTTGGACCCTTGGTTGCTGCACTTTTCATTGCATTTTGGGAAATTTTCATTCGGGAATTCAACACTTCAAAATCATGAAATTCCAGCACGGAATAACTAATTACATATCTTATTATATTGAATCGGGAAATTTTCTTTCATAAGCCATACAGCTTACGGCGAGAAACAAGAGAATAAGACCAAGAACAACGACTATGGCACGAGTTCCAAGCCATTGAATGAAAAAAAACGAAACAGCGATGGCTCCGGAAATGCTTCCCAAAGTCGAAACAGCATACACCCGACCAGCCGTTCGGCCTATTTCATCCAGTCCTGTAGCGCTCAATTTGATCACAAAAGGCGAAACCATGCCCATGAGCACCGACGGCACCAAAAAGAACACCACGCTGATCAGGAGTACGGAAAACCGAAATTCAAAACCCAAATCCGCGACATATCTACCGACCGGCAGATAGACGAGCGGAAGGACCAGAATGCAGACCGCGGCAGAGGCCAGTATCTTGGCCAGTACCACCAGACTCGGGCGTCTGTCGGCCAGCCCACCTCCGAGCCAGTAGCCGATACTGAGGGCCAACAGAAAGACGCTGATCAGGCTTCCCCAGACATAGACAGAATTACCGAAATACGGGGCCAGTATCCGACTGGCAACAATTTCCAGCCCAAGCAGAACCCCGCCGGACAGAAAAGCCACGCTGTAGACGAGGAAATCGAAGGCATGTCGCATGCTATGTATCATCCTTCAAAAGGTTAACCGGAGCGTAATCGTCGGTCAAAACCTTCGTACCGTCGGGCCAGGTCGGATTAGGTGCGAAATGGTTCTCGAACATGCCCTTCAAATCGAGACGCTGCGGCTTGCGCGTAGCTTCCAGCTCCGCAAGCCTGTTACGCACCACCTCGGGAGAAGGCAGGCCGCCGGGCGCGGCCATAACAATTCGATTTGTCGACAACTTGCCAATATAATGATGAAATCCACCAAAAACCGCATGGTATGTTGCCGATTCACGATCGGCAAGGGCCTGACTGATCCAGGTGTTCGAACAGACTACGCCGCCTTGCGAGAGCCGCTCACGGACAATCCCCAGAAACTCGCGAGTGGTCAGATGAAAAGGAATATATCCTCCGTGATAGGCGTCGAGTAAAATCATATCGAACTGCTCTGTGGTTCTCCGCAGCCAGCGCCGAGCATCCTCCACCACAAGCTTCATCTTTGCGTCTTCCGCATACCCGAAATACTGCCTGGCCATGGCTACGATCTCGGGGTCGAATTCGACATTCGTGATTTCCGCATCGGGGTAGATCATCCTGAGGGTACGAGTGACGGTTCCGCCGCCAAGTCCGACCACGAGAATTTTTTTCGGCGCATCCACATAGCCGGATACCAGCATCATCATTGCCGTGTACTCATAAACGTGTCGATACGGGTCTTTCAAATCCATGGCACTTGATCTATCCAACAACGACCCGACATGCATTCTACGTATCCCATTAGCCTCTGAGATGAAAATAGTCTGATACGGAGATTCCTTCTCATCAATAACATCAGCAGATGTCGGCAGCAGATACAAAAAAACTATTGCTAATGAAAAAATTATTGCGGTCACGAAAATAATAAATCGCTTCAAACATTTCTTCATCTCACACCATTTAAACCATCAACGTTTTACACATCTTCGACAAGCATTTGGATTTTGAAGCATTCTTCGCACGGCCAATCAACGCGGAATGAAACAAGAATTTCGAGGAGCATCACTTCAAGGCCCTCATGGTCCATGCATGAAGCTTGGCGGTATGGAAGTTGATAATTTTCCGCGCCAATGCCGCCAACAATAACGTCTTCCCAAACTCTTCCCGACGCTGCGCGTACCCATTCAACAGCAAATCCCCCAAGTTGTTCATCCGTACCCTCTGAAAGAATATTGCGCAACGCCGGAGCAAGAACTCCTTTACGTGGCGAGTTCAATCCGACTCAGCCTAAAAGGGCTTCCAGATTCATGGCAAGCTAACTCAGACCAGAACTGCAAAAAAGAAAAAGCCGCTGAAATTTTTACATTTCAGCGGCTTATCTTTTTAGATGGTGTCGAAGGGGGGACTAGTGAAAACGTCGCAGCTAATTCTTCAAAATCAATCAAATTTAGCTAGTTAAGAACAAAAACAATATGTAATTTATGACCTACATTCTTGACTCCGCAGAATCAAGCAAAAAATGAAGATGCCAACTTATCCGCACTTGCTTTTTGGGGAGGTAGCGGGACCACCTACCCCAATTTCATCCGCTTTTGTTGGACGCATCCAAGCCAAACAAAATCATGAACGAATTTAGTCTGTTTATGATCTCATGCACCGGCAATCCGAAGCGTTCCAGCCAATCGATCATGTCACTCGGCAGACCGGCAAATTCTTTGGCTTTTGTAACAGCCTGACCTTTCCAAGCTTCAATCTGTGCAGTCTGGTTAGGACTCAATAATGCCAACAGATTCTGCTTAATCGCCCCACGTTCTGCTTCCGCCAAGCCTGGCCGCGCCAATTCTTCCCTGAGCAGGCGATACTTTTCTTGCTGGAGGCTATCCAGTTCCACAGTTTTATTAGCAATGACAGATTCAAAAGTTTGCAAGTCCATGTCTTTCAGATTAACAGAAGCACTACTCACAAAATTGAATGCCAGTATGCCCAAAGTAACTATTAGTGCTAAACAAACAAAACTCATTGCAGCAAAAAATATCATAATCTTTTTTACTATGCCGCTGCTGTTAAATACAGGATTTGTAATAATATGTTTCAAATACTTGCTCTGCGATTGATTCATTAAAAACCACTCCTCTGTTAATGTTTACAATTAAATAACAACTTTAGGCATTTATAAAAAATAATACCAATTAAAATACTATAAAAATAACCACGATAAATGATGATTATAAAATTATTAAACTTGTTTATTTTCCAAAATAAACGCGCTGATGTATATATCGACAGAGATACATAGAAAAATTTAATCTATATTAAAATGGCCAATAGTTAAAAAAAGCATACTTAGAAAAAACATTAATGGATGCATATGAATTTTAATTAAACTACTCTTAAATGAGATAGGAAAAAGTTTAAATTTTGTAAAAAAACCGGAAAGGACCAATAAAAACACACAAAACAGCCCAAATTCAGGTAAAACAGATGCTGTACATTGTGAAAAAAGCCAGTGAATAAAAACAAAACAGATCATTAAAATATTTATATAATAATGAAGCCACATTAAATAATTCTTCTGGACCCGATTAAAATTTATCAGCAAACTTTTCCAATCTAGCCCCAAAGAAAAAAAACGATTTACCCATTTTATTACAATACTAATAAAAACAGGGAAATTTGCAATCACGAGCAGCAATAACGCTATCTGACCTGTAGTTTCGTCACCTTCATTGTCAGAATCTGAAACTGAACTGTAGTGATGCTTTTCCTTCTCCAAATATCTCCTATCACCACAATCTTCATCAGCAAATCCTGGTGTCACCAACCATGGACAAACTCCTAAAAAACACACTAAAACAATCGTTACAGTCATAATTTTCAGACATAGTTTCATTATTTCACCCATATGCCTACATGGAAACGAGTTAACCAGAACAACAGATCCTAAGCTCATATTAGCTCTGTCATGAAAATATGACCGGCATGTCATTGAAATCAGCAAAAGACCCAGAGTTTAAGACAGATCTCACTGTAAAAAGTCGTGAGAGACACTGCACGTCCTTCTCGCGAAGACGGGCTTGTACCCGCCAGGGTGAATCCATTCTTTTCAGACAATTAAAAAGACATGGATATCCTTCTTCAAGGGGATAGCGACTTTGCACAGTAGCATCATAACAAACACACATGACGACTATTTCTGTGCAATATCGAGCGAAATATCTCACTTTCAATTCCCATGAAAACTCTTTACACGCTTCAATGCTTCAAACCATAAAACACAGACCAATCCCAAGCCAATACTCAGAACGAGATCCTTTATGTGAAGTGGACCAAAAGAAAAAATACGCTGACAAAATGGTATTATTAAAATAACTGCAAGAAATCCGGATGCACCAAATACAACCCACTTCAGCGCAGCATTCGGAACGCGGAGCATAGAGTAGGCACTCTTTGTCCATGACCGATTGACGAGAATGATGGCGATGAAGGCAACAACCATCGTTGCAAAAGTCAGAGCCCTCGCAGCGTCCGGGGAGTGACTGGATCGTGCGAGCAGGAATACGGTCAAACAGGCCACAAGAACGCTGAGACCCTGTAGCACGGCGATCGCAATGGTCCGCATCGAAAATAAACGTTCGTCAGGACTTCTTGGCGCCCTGTGCATTACATTGACTTCAGCCTCCTCAGCCTCAAAGATGAGGGTACAAGCCGGGTCGATGATCAACTCCAAAAACACGATGTGAACCGGAAGCAAGAGCAGCGGCCAGTCCGCAAAGAACACCGGAATCATGGACAATCCGGCAATGGGCACATGCACGGCTAGGATGAAGGCTATCGCTTTTTTAATGTTGTCGAAAATGCAACGTCCGAGACGAACCGCCGCAACGATGGAGGAAAAATCGTCATCCAGAAGCACCAGTGATGCAGACTCGCGCGCCACATCTGTCCCGCGACCTCCCATCGCGATGCCGATATGAGCCGCTTTCAACGCCGGTGCGTCGTTAACCCCGTCACCGGTCATGGCGACCACATCCCCATTAGCTTTCAGAGCGTTGACAATGCGCAGTTTCTGCTCAGGAACGACCCGTGCAAAAACCTGTACTCCATGAATTCGCAGAGCCAAATCCACATCCGACATCTGATCGAGTTCAGAACCGGAGACCGAAGTATCTCCGTCCAAAATCCCTGCCTGGCGAGCGATGCTCTTGGCGGTTATTGGGTAGTCACCAGTAATCATCACCACTCGGACTCCAGCGGTCCTGCATTCTCTGACCGCGTCGGGAACATTTGCTCTCAACGGATCTTCGAACCCGAGCAGGCCCACCACTTCAAGAACAAGATCGCGATGTTCATCGGGCAGACTTCCCATGCATGTCACGCCCCGGGCCACACCGAGGACTCGAAGCCCCTGGGACGACAATGCGTCTACCTGCCGCGAGAGAGACTCGCGCTGTTCTGGCGTCAGATGACAGAGATCTGCAATGTCCTCGGGCGCGCCCTTACTTGACACCACAATTTCTTCTCCGCTCGCGGTGCGCCAAGCATGACTCACCACAAGCAGACGTGGGGTCAGCGGATATTCGCGAACCAAGGACCAGTCCTGATGCAAGAGATCTGTACCGACGAGCAGTCGATTTCCGGTCTCATGTAGCGCCTGCTCCATCGGATCAAAGGGATCACATTTGCTAGCCAGGATCGCATATTCAAGTAGCCTGTGCAATTCAACGGGAAGCTCCGCCTGGGGCGTAGTCAAGTCCAGGACAGTCCCGGCGATGGCGAGTTTACGCAATGTCATCCGATTTTGGGTAAGAGTACCTGTCTTGTCGACGCACAGAACCGTTGCTGCACCCAGCATCTCAACTGCCGGCATTCGCCGCGTCAGCACATTGTTACGCGATATTCTCCATGCACCCAAAGCAAGGAACACCGTCAGCACGACTGGAAACTCTTCTGGCAACGTAGCCATGGCCATAGCAATGCCGGCGAGCAAGCCTTGCTTCCAAGCTTCGACACCGCCCCCCCGCGTGAATGCGAAACCCGCAACCACGAGTGTGCATGCCAAAAGACCTATGATAGCGAAGGTTCGAACCAGTCTTCTTGTTTCTTGCTGTAAGAGAGTTGGCTCTGGCTCTATCCGAGCGAGGGCTTTACCAATTTTCCCAAGCTCAGAAGCGTGCCCTGTCGCTACAATTTCAGCAATGCCCTGCCCTGCTGTGACCAGAGTCCCGGAAAAAACCGAAGGCAGATCATCGCCTCCCGGTCTGTCCAATTCCCCGGTGCTTGATGCGACTTTTCGGACCGGGACGGATTCTCCAGTCAACAATGACTCATCCGTTGAAAGATTTATGCCTCGCCGCAGCAATCCGTCAGCGGGGACACGGTCCCCTTCGGAAAGAACGACAAGATCACCCCGTACCACCTCGCGACCGGCTATGCGAAGCTGCGTACCATTTCGAATAACCAAGGCACGAGGACTTGAAAGATCACGCAGTGCCTCCAGAGCTTTCTCTGTACGACGCTCCTGAATGATCGTTATAGCCATTACAACGAACACAAATCCGAGCAGCATTAGAGCATCGATTGGCTCTCCCATTAGAAGATAAAGACTTCCAGCAGCGACAAGCATAATAAACATAGGCTCACGAACAACATCAAACACAATAGCAAACAGATTTCGCTTGTTCTGTGTCGGAATCTCGTTTGGCCCATCGCTTTCCAAACGGTCACGAGCGCTTTCTACGCTGAGTCCGGAAAGCCCTCCCAGATCTAGAACAGAGTGGCTTATACTGGAAATTTTGACCTGCAGCTTCTTATTTAAATTACCATACGAGACATTCATAAATTTTCCTAACGATCACAAATGGAAACTCTGTATTTAGAATTAATGATCGAATTTAATCAATCATGTTATTACTTAATACTCACAACTCAAATATCAGACAAACCATCAATAATGGCTTGAAAATGATTCCTACAGCACAATTATGATTTAATCGTGTCGCTAGGTCATACTGAACTGATCGCAGTTCACAAACGGATGATTTTTTAGAAAGAAAAGCGCAAAAAGACTCTCGCTCTTCTCGAACCCAAATTTTAGGGATCATTATTGGGGTATACTAACGTCATCGTCGAACTCGCCGACATCTGCACCCTTGTGACATGCAATGCAGTTTGAAAGACCACCGATAGAAGTTCTTGAAAGCACTGAGGCGCTCAACTCCTGGTGCTCTTTTTGAATTTCACGAATTTCGGTGATGCGCATTACAATCCGATTCCCCAAATCTCTGGAAATATCCCTGGCCAATTCTCCGTGACCGTTTTCCGCTGCTCCTGAAGTCAGATACGTTTCAAGTTCTTCGGCATCCGGGGCATCTATACCAAGATCCTCGCTAAAATGATCATTGCGACCTTGAATCAAGGCAGACCACGATTCAGCATTTAGCAACTGCGGCGGATAGGCCATGTGACATGAACCGCACATCGAAATGTAGAGTTCATTCCTAGGGCTAGAAACTGCATTTTCTGACTTCTCGTGATCATAGTGTTTGTCCTTACGGTGCTTTCGATGGTCATCATGGTCACTAGCCAAAGCAGCAATGCCCCAAATAAAGCAGACACTCATTATGAGTCCCATCAAAAACTTTGAGTTACGCATGGTTTTCATCTCCTTGCCATCTGGCAGCATGTCGTTTTTTCAGACAATTGGCACTGCGAATGCCATTTTAAAAAAACTTGGGCGGGAAAAGAACTCCAGAGAAAAGAAACAGCATCAGGAATCACCCCGGCAGGACAAACCGGGATTCATGGATGCCCATGATTCTGAGTTTGAAAAATACGATCCAACAAACTCGTAGTCATGGCGACTATTCCGCTCGATGGACTGAAGTACTTTCATCTGGTGGACGCCATTTCCTTTCGTTTTGTAAAAGTACGCTTGAACCGGATGAACCTGAAAATTTATGTGAAGAAACGCCTTATTGAATATTGATTTAAATATGAGTAAAAACACAATTATCGTCAACTCGCATTCTGGAAAATAAAATGACAATTCGAAAACAGCGTTTAAATCCCCGAAAACAGCCGGTTCAGATCCGTTCCAGAGCAACGGTGGATGCCATTCTCATTGCGGCTGCTCAGGTTTTCGAGGCACACGGATATGCCGCCGGCACAACCAATCGCATTGCCTCCAAGGCGGGAGTTTCCATTGGAACCCTATACCAGTATTTCCCAAGCAAAGAGGCGATTGCAGTGGCGCTTCTGGAGCAGCATATTTCCGAAACTGGACACCGGCTGCATGAATGGGTTGGACACATGGTGGTTGAACAGCATGGACTGGGCGAAGCGCTCCATGACTATGTAACTGAAATGATGCATATACACTCCCGGCAGCCGCGATTACAGCATATGCTTCTCGAGGAAATACCACTGCCCGAGCGAGTCCATCAGGCACTCCTGGAATCCGAAAGAAACGCTGCTAAAACCATGGCTGGACTTCTTCGTCTCTTTCCCGAGGTAAGACAGGGCGTACCTGAACACACCTGCTTCGTCATTGTGCAGACTGTTGAGAGTTTGACCCATCGGTTTGCAGTCCACCCTGACGATCAATTCATTCCCAGGACCACGTTTGTCGATGAAATTGTTGCCATGCTTGTCGCCTACCTCACATATGAAGCTCTTCCTCAAAATGCCTCCTGATCGGACGGGATAAAGAACGCTGCGAGACATCTCTCTTTGACCGGAAATTTGAGTCACACTTCAAACACAATGGACGGCATGCCACAGGCTGTGGCTACTGCTGCCGAGCAAATCGCAGATTACGCTGGACTGACCATGGACGTCATTGATCCCCAGACAGGCGTCGTCAACACTGCCCAGATTTTTGTCGCCGCTCTTGGCGCGTCCAGCTACACCTTCGCCTGCGCCGTGCAGAGTCAGGACCTTTCGTTACTACGGCGAAGTCAGCGCCATCCTCGTGTCCGACAACCTTAAGGCCGGCGTCTTCAAGGCCTGTCGTTACGACCCTGACGTCAACCCTGCATATCAAGAACTGGCCGAGCATTATAGCGTGGCGGTCATCCCGGCACGCGTGAAAAAAAGCCAGGGACAAAGCGAAAGCGGAGGTTGCGGTTCAAAATGTCGAAAGATGGATTCTGGCCCCCTTGCGGGACAGGAAGTTTTTCTCCTTCGAAGAACTCAACGGGCCATGGCGGAGCTTGTTGAACTGAACGATCAGGTCATGAGGGCGTATGGGAAGTCGAGGAGGGAACTCTTCGAACTGTGGATCCGGCCCGAGCTCAAGCTTCTCGCGCGGACCGACTACGAATTGGCCACATGGAAGAAGGTCCGGGTCAATCTCGACTACCACATCGAAGTCGACAGGCATTACTACTCCCGCTTCTTACACCCTGACGCACAAGACGGGGGACTTCAGGTTCACCAACAGTTTGATGGAGGTCTTCCACTAGAACGTGTGTGGCCTCGCATACAAGGGGCAGTGTTCCACACATGCATACAACGCTGCCTGCGCAAATGCCAGGGACGCTTCAAGAGGCGGCTAACTGCTCAGGCGGCAAAATCAGGGTCTGGGCCAGAAGCATTGGGCCGACCGCTCTGGCCTTGATCAACGTCATCATAGAGGCCCGCCCACACCCTGAGCAAGGATATCGAAGCTGTCTTGTCCTGCTCAGATTGGAGAACCGATATGGGCGGGTCCGCTTGGAACAAGCATGCCTGCGGGCTCTGTACTTTGGTCTGCATTCGAGGCGGCACGTCGCGCACATCTTGGAGAACAAACAGGATCTGCTCAAAATAGCCGAGGAGGACGAAGCCTTCGGCAAAAATTTCCGATCATCGCAGAGGAAAAATTAACTTTTTCAACTTGTTTGGCCTCAAAAAGTCCCCTGAGCCACTCTGAAACGTTTTAATCAGCGGCTTCTTAGCAATCGTATAAATTCTTCCAGCACGCTTGACACGCGAATCAAAAAGATCATAAATCCCGTGTCAGCTTTCTTGTTTCGTAACACGCCCCCCCCCTCAACACCATCCTTCAGGAGTACCTACGATGCACATGGCGGACGCGCTTATTTCTCCGACAGTCGGCGGAATCATGTGGGCAGCCACGGCCGGGCTCATTGCCCACTGCTCACGGAAAATCAGCACCAACCTCGAAGGATCCCGCGTGCCTCTCATGGGCGTGCTGGGCGCCTTCATCTTCGCGGCGCAGATGATCAACTTCACCATCCCGGCCACCGGCTCCAGCGGGCATCTCGGCGGTGGCGCCATCCTCGCCATCCTGCTCGGGCCCCACGCCGCGTTTCTGACCATCGCATCCGTCCTGACCGTCCAGTCCCTCTTCTTTGCCGACGGCGGCATCCTGGCGCTGGGCTGCAACATCTTCAATCTCGGCTTCTGGCCCTGCTTCGTGGCCTACCCGTTCATCTACAAGACCGTCGCCGGGAACAACCCCTCCAGGGCCCGGATTGCCGTCGGCGCGCTTCTGGCATCCATCGCGGGGCTCCAGCTCGGAGCGTTCAGCGTGGTGCTGCAGACCGTGGCCTCCGGCATCTCCGAGCTGCCCTTCGAGACCTTCGTCATGCTCATGCAGCCCATCCACCTGGCCATCGGGCTGGTCGAAGGGCTTGTGACCGCGGCCGTGGTCACTTTCGTCTGGAAAGCACGCCCCGAAATCTTGTCGATGGCCCAGGGCCTGGGCGCGCGCACTGCGCCGTCCTTCAGGGGGGTGGTCACAGGGCTGGCCCTGGCCGCTCTGGTCACGGGCGGCGCGCTGTCATGGTTCGCCTCGGCCCACCCGGACGGACTGGAATGGTCCATGGCCAAGGTCTCCGGAAAGGAAGAACTTGACGCCCCCGCTGACGGCGTCCACGGCATGCTGGCCGCAATCCAGGAAAAGACCGCCTTCCTGCCGGACTACGCGTTCAAAGCCACAGAGCACGAACCCGCCGCACCCGAAGGCGAAGCCCCTGCGGCATGGCCGGCCGTCGATGCGGGAACGAGCACGTCCGGCATCCTCGGGGGCGGCATGACCATGCTCCTGGCCGGAGCCCTCGGATTGTTCTTGAAAAGGCGGCAGCACCGGGCGTAAGACAAGCCCTCCACCTGTTCTGCAACCAACGGGCGGGATCACTTCCTGCCCGTTTTTTTCGAGCCGCCAATGCCCAAGATCGACACCAGCCTGTTTGAAATCGGCACCCTGGACCGCCTGGCGGCAGGCGACACGGGCATCCACGACCTGGACCCCAGGGCCAAGCTGATCGCGACCCTGGCGTTCATCCTGACGGTGGTTTCCTTCGGGCGCTATGAAGTGGCGTCCCTCCTGCCGCTCCTGGCCTTCCCCCTGACGCTGGCCATCCTGGGGCGGGTTCCCGGACCGTACCTTTTGCGCAAGCTGCTCATCGCATCCCCGTTCGCCGTGATGGTCGGCATGTTCAATCCGCTTCTGGACCAGACCGTCCTTCTGAATGTCTCCGGTCTGAACGTGACCGGCGGCTGGGTGTCCTTCGCCGCGATCCTGCTGCGCTTCGCCCTGAGCGTGACGGCCGCCCTGGTCCTCATCGCCACCACCGGATTCGCCCAGGTCTGCATGGCCCTGACCCGCCTGGGCACCCCGCGCATCTTTGCCACCCAACTTCTTTTTCTGTACCGCTACATCTTCGTGCTCACGGAGGAAGGCCTGCGCATGAGCCGGGCCCGGGACCTCCGGTCGTTCGGGCACCGCGGCACGGGACTAAGAATCTACGGGTTCATGCTCGGCCAGCTGCTGCTGCGCACCATGGACCGGGCCGGGCGCATCCATCGCGCCATGCTCTGCAGGGGGTTTGACGGGGAAGTCCGCCTCAACCGGCGTCTGCAGTGGCGGCGGGGAGATGTGCTCTTCATGTGCGGATGGCTGGGCTTCTTCGCCCTGGTCAGAGTGTTCAACCTGCCTCAGGAACTTGGGCAGATGCTGCTGAAGGTGATCGCGTGAGCCACCATATCGTCGAAGTCCAGGACCTGCGCTTTGCCTACCCGGACGGCAACGAGGCCCTTTCAGGGCTCTCTTTCCGCATCCACCACGGGGAGTCCGTGGCCATCGTCGGCGCCAACGGTGCGGGAAAATCGACTCTGCTCCTGCACCTGAACGGCTGCCTGGTCCCCAAGCAGGGCACGGTGCGCATCGGGGATTTTCCGCTGACCGAGAAAACCCTGCCCGATGTCCGCCGCACCGTGGGCATGGTCTTCCAGGACCCCGACGACCAGCTCTTCATGCCTACGGTTTACGACGATGTGGCCTTCGGGCCCCTCAACCTGGGCCTGCCGTTCGACGAGGTGGACGCCCGGGTGCGCTCGGCCCTGGCCACCGTCGGCGGGGAGCACCTGTCCAGACGCCCCCCCTACCGCCTTTCCGGCGGCGAAAAACGCGCGGTGGCCATCGCCACGGTGCTGTCCATGAGCCCGAACATCCTGGTTCTGGACGAACCCACGTCCAACCTGGACCCCCGCGCCCGGCGCAACCTCATCAACCTGCTGCACGGCTTCGAGCACACCAAGATCATCGCCACCCACGACTTGGACATGGTCATGGACCTCTGCGGCCGGACCATCGTCATGCACCGGGGGCACATCCTGGCCGACGGCCCCACCCGCGACATCTTCGCCGACGACCGCCTGCTGGACGAAGGGCACCTCGAACGGCCCCTGTCCCTGCGCTAACCCGCCTCAACAGAGACTCCCGCCTTGCGTCCGAACACGCGCCCTGCGAACCGGGCGTCTTGTCCAGATGCACGTGACAGTCCGGCGTGATGTAGAGCGTCAGGAGCGGTAACGTGATCAGGCCGCCCACCAGCACAGATCCAGAGGCGGCCGCGCCAACAGGTCCGAATTTGTTTTATAACCTTGTTAAATCGAGATACCCCGCAGTACAAGCTGATGCAGTTCCTTCAATATGCGCTCATCAAGCGGGATTTTCTCCTTCACGAGACTTTCCAGATACGAGATGGCAGCGGCATGATTGATGACTTCAAGGTGGTGCCGCAGCGGTTTGCCACCGATAGCCAAGCCCTCTTCCAGGACCACCTTGACTTCCATGAGGGTCAGCGTGTTCCCCTCGATGGCGTCCTGGGTTGAATCGCATTTAATTCGGACCAGTTTCAGCACGTTCTCAATATTCGCCCTTATCCCGGACAGGCCCGCTTTTTCTCGTTTAGGATCGAGTCGGCAATCCGTGGCCGAACGCAAAAAAGAAAAAGCCGCTGAAACTACTACATTTCAGCGGCTTATCTTTTTAGATGGTGTCGAAGGGGGGACTAGTAAAAACGTCGCAGCTAATTCTTCAAAATCAATCAAATTTAGCTAGTTAAGAACAAAAACAATATCTAATTTATGACCTACATTCTTGACCCCGCAGAATCAAGCAAAAAAATGAATTTGAATGGTCCAGCCGTGAACCTCTACTCTGGAAACTCATCGACTTTCCCAATTGGCGAACAGGCCAAACTTTTCTCTTTGAGCGAAGGTGTTATCGCAGCTTGAGGGAAATGCATGGGCGTCCACGGTGTGGATGCAATTGAACATGGTGCGCTTTCGAATATGAAATTTCTGTACGAGCAGGTGAAGTTGGCTGACAGAATCATCAACTTTTAGTTGCGACAAACGAAGAGACCTCTCTCACCCCGAAACCCGTAAAAAATTCGGGAAGTTACTTTTTAATTGGAAACCTCAACGAATCTTTAAAGCAGAGATCAGCCTTTGATAATAAAAGGGGAGCCGAAGCCCCCCTTTATCTATTTACCCGCCATCATGGCTGCGATGTCATCCTGCACTGTTCCGATTGGTTTGATGTTGAAATTTTCAACCAGTACCTTGGCCACGTTCGGGGACAAAAACGCCGGAAGCGTGGGCCCGAGGCGAATTCCCTTCACACCTAAGAATAGGAGCGCCAGAAGCACGGCAACGGCCTTCTGCTCGTACCAGGCGATATCGTAGGATACGGGCAGATCGTTGATGTCATCGAGGCCGAAGACTTCTTTGAGTTTCAGAGCAATTACGGCCAGGGAATACGAGTCGTTGCACTGCCCGGCGTCCAGCACGCGCGGGATGCCACCGATGTCACCGAGATTCAGTTTATTATAGCGATACTTTGCGCAACCGGCCGTCAAGATCACGGTGTCCTTGGGCAGATTTTCGGCCACTTCAGTGTAATAGGAACGAGACTTCTGCCGACCGTCACACCCGGCCATGACCACAAAGCGCTTGATCGCGCCGGACTTGACAGCCTCAACCACCTTGTCGGCCAAGGCCAGTACCTGATGATGGGCGAACCCGCCGACGATGCTCCCAGTCTCGATCTCAACGGGAGGAGGACATTTCTTGGCCTGTGCGATCAGCGCCGAGAAATCCTTGGCTCCGCCCGCAGGCCGGTCCGCGATGTGCTTAGCACCCTCATACCCAACCACGCCAGTGGTGTAGAGACGGTCCAGATAGGTGTTCTCTTTTTTGAGCGGTACCAGACAATTTGTGGTCAGCAAGATGGGGCCGTTGAAGGACTCGAATTCGGGATTCTGCTGCCACCAGGAGCCGCCGTAATTGCCCACGAAATGCGGGTACTTCTTGAACGCCGGATAATAGTTGGCGGGAAGCATTTCGCCGTGGGTGTAAACGTCCACGCCTGTGCCCTCGGTCTGCTTCAGCAGCTCGGCCATATCCTTCAGGTCATGGCCGCTGATGAGGATACCGGGGTTCTTGCCCACGCCGATGTTGACCTGGGTTATTTCCGGGTTGCCGTAGGTAGTGGTGTTGGCCTCGTCCAGCAGAGCCATGGTGGTTACGGCCATGCCGCCAGCCTTCATAACCAGGGCGACCATTTCATCCACGGACAAATCCTTGGTCGTTGAAGCCAGAGCCTCAAGCATGAAATCGTCGATTTCGGCCTTGCGGAAGCCCAGCACAGCAGCGTGCTCGGCATAGGCGGCCACGCCTTTGAGGCCGATTATCAGCAGCTCGCGCAGGGAACGCACATCCTCGTTGGCGGCGGACAGGATGCCTACGCTCTTGGCCTTTTCGGCAAAAGCGGAAGAGCTCCCGGTCCAGGTCGCTGCTTCGGGCAACGGGTCGGTGAAATCCTTGCCGTGCTTGGCCTTGTAGGCGGCTAGGAAGGAATTTTTAAGTTTGTCGCGACGAGCCAAGCCGTCCTGGATCATGGCCACAAAACGGGCGTCGTCCCAGTTGGCGTTGGTGATGGTGGCAAACAGCCCCTGAAGCACAAAATCGTCATTGGAGTGGTCCGGCTGGCCCAGTTCTTTCAACCTTTCACCATACACGGCAATGCCGCGCAGCACGAAAATGAGCAAATCCTGCAAATTGGCGGTTTCTTCCGGCTTACCGCACATGCCTTTGACCGTGCATCCCGTATTCTTCGCCGTTTCCTGACACTGGAAGCAAAACATAGTGACCTCCTTTATAATTACTGTTGCCAATCGCGCGACAATGCACGCACCTCAAATCGATACTAGAAAAAAACTACATCTGAAAGCCGATTTCCTTATGCTTGGCGGCAATGGCATCCGCCAGACGATCCAGGGCAACATACGTGTCGTCTGTGGGCAACCCCTTACACAGCACAGGATCCAGCACCTCGACCTTCAGGTTGGGAATCATGCCGGCCAGAGTTTCCACTGTCTTGCCGCCCCAGCCGTATGAACCGACTATGGACAGGTATTTGGCCTTGGGCCGCAGGGCGTTGGCCAAAAATGCCGCGTAGGCGGCCATGGGATGCGGACCGGCAAGCACTGTGGGGGTGCCGAGCACGATGGTGCCCGCATCCACCAGGGACATGGCCAGCTTGCCGATGTCGGTCACGGCAAGGTTAAAGAGTTCCACCCTCACATCGCGTTCGGACAAGGCTGCCGCCAGGTGGTCGACCATGAGCCTGGTGCTGCCGTGCATGGACACGAAGGGAAAGGCCACCAGATTGTGTGCCACACCTGAAACCCAGTCCTTGTAGGCGTCCACAATCCAGCCGGGGCTATCGTAAATCTGGCCGTGACTGGGGGCGATCATGCGGATGTCGTAGGGGCTGATTTTCTCCAGGTTTTTGGCGATTATGGTCCTAAATGGCATCATAATCTCGCCAAAATAACGTTTTGCCGCTTCATGTACCCGACCTTGGTCGCGCACAAAGAGATCGCTCGTTGCGATGTGCGAGCCAAAAAAGTCGCCACTGAACAGAATCTTGTCTTCGGCCAGGTAGGTGGACATGGTTTCCGGCCAGTGCACCCAAGGCGTGAGAATAAATGTGAGCGTCTTGTCGCCAAGGGAAAGGGTTTCGCCGTCCCCGACCACGATGAATTTGTCCTCAGGGATGAGCAAAAGATCCATGAGCATGGACTTTGCCTTGGCGTTGGTGACGACCTTGGCCTCCGGGTACAGATCCAGCACCAGGGCGATGGTCCCGGAATGATCCTGCTCCGCATGCTGGGATATTACGTAATCAAGCTTTTCCACACCATCCAGATGCCCAAGCAGCGTGTCGACCATATCCGGGTCCACAGCGTCAATGAGCGCGGTTTTCTCACTGCCGTCCACGAGATAGGCGTTGTAGGTTGTCCCATCGGGGAGCGGAACCAGGGAGTCGAACAACCGCCTGTCCCAATCCACTGCACCAACCCAATACACTGATTCTACAATTTTTCTCATTTTTTTCTCCATTACTGAATTTTAGTATCAAAAATTACAGACTTGTTTCTTCCAGTTCTTTTAGCTTCATACAAAGCTTTGTCAGCTTGATTATAATAATCATCATGACTCATTCCATCTGTATACACAGAAGCACCTATGCTAATCGTTATCTTGGACTTGTCTTTGGAAAATTCTTTCTCCACTACGCTCCGAATTTTTTCAGCCAAAAGTAACGCGCTTTCGCGATCTGTCTCAGGTGATAACACAGCAAATTCTTCCCCCCCGATCCGGTAGAAAAAGTCTGTCTTTCTGATACATTGCCTGACCGTCCCAGCCATTTTTTTAAGAACCCTATCCCCTTCTGCATGCCCCAAAGAATCGTTAACTTTTTTAAAATGATCTATATCCATTATAAACAATGAAAACTCCCTCTTGTTTCTCTCATACCTATCTATTTCTTCTTTGATATCCAGATCAAATTGGCTTCTATTATAAACAGATGTCAGGCTATCATGGCAAGAACTATGCTCGACTTTTTGCACGAAAAATTTTGATATCATATAAAAAATGAACGATGATGCAAAAAGGAAAAATACATAGTAGTACAATTTTTTAATATTTGATGTTTTACGATCAGATCCAATAACTTTTCTCAGCATCAGAGAGTTTGAACCACTCCAAATAGATTCACTCATCAAAGATAATTCTTGTAAAAATTGCTGATTTCCAGATCTATTTTTATATAAAATATCTTTAAACGCACTCCATTCGTTATAGAGGCTTTTAAAAGGCTGGATTATCTCTGGGTCAAACCTAAATTCAGACGCCTTGCCTTCAGCAAGGTAAATAGCAAATATTTTATCCACCTCGCTAACAGAATAATCAGCATTATCAATATTTTTAAGCAATTCAAATTTAAAAATTCTTTGTGTCGATCCACGGATAAACCCGATATTGTTAATTAGCTTAGCATCACGCTCCAATGAAGAATGAATTGAATATATGTTCCACACAATAAATATATTAATCATAAAAAGAATCAGAGAAAAAAAAGAGATTAGCTTTGATGCAAAGAGTTTTTTCATTAACACCTCATAATTTTTTAAAACCAAAATTCAGGATAACGCCTGTTTTTTGCAAAATTATTTAAAAAAACAGCAACAATGATAAGAATAATAGCCCCGAGTCCAACAGGTACAAATGCATAAAAATAACTCAATTTATGCACTGGCTCTCCGCCAATAACAGCAATAAGAGCCGTCGCCCCTCCTGGAGGATGCAGCGTTTTTGTCATATGCATCACGGCAATGGCTGTAGAAACGGCCAACGCTGCTGCCAGCCAGACAATATCTCCAACAAGCTGATATGAAAACACCCCGATCAGCGCAGAAATGACGTGTCCTCCGAGAACATTTCTGGGCTGGGCCAACGGACTTCGAATCGCTCCGTAAACGAGGACCGCAGTTGCGCCAAAGGATCCAATGAGCAACCCTTGTCCGAACTCATCCAAAAACATCCCTTGAAGCAACCCGACGAGGGCTATGCCTACAAAAGCCCCAAGCCAGGACCAGGCAACCTCAGAAATTCCGACCCTAGGGGGGCTTTGTGTCGTCCCTTTGACTGGACTGCCTTAAGGATGACGGACACGGCTTGAGAGGTTATCTTCCGCTCATGAGGAGACACACATGGGAAGATCAGCCAAGTATTCAAAAGAA